>JAGRPD010000226.1 GCA_020439875.1 Verrucomicrobiales bacterium | reverse complement strand
CGGCGGCCACGGCCTTGCGCATCAACCCTCGTCGTCTCAATCATCGTCCCACCCGAACCCGGGAGATATTGGACGACGAGTGAAACGACGATTCCGCTAGTCCCGTAGCCACGTTTGTCAAAACGTGGTTCGTCAGCTCCCAGGCCCACTCATCACCACCGGCTCACCTCGGCTGCTGTGCCTAACGCGTCCACATCAATACCAAGAGAAACTGGACGACGATTGAAACGACGATTCCGCCCGCCCCTCCCACCCCCGCCCTTGACCCCAAACTCTCGAACTTCTCCGACAAACCCCATTGACGAAATCGCGGTCAATCCCTCTTAATGAGACCGCGTAATCATGTCCGATCCTCGCCATTATCAAATTGCCGTGCTTCTGGGCCTCTTGGCTTACGGCATGGCGGCACTGGATTTTGAAGTTGAGCCCCTGCAAGCCGCCGCAACCTTGACCGCAGTGCTCCTGATTCAGGCGGCTTTGGATGCTTGGATGGGGCAGCCTTTTGAATGGCGCAGCGCGCTCATCTCGGGCCTCTCGCTGTGCTTGCTCTGTCGCACGCGGGAGGTCGGTTGGTGTTTGGCGGCAGCTCTCGTGGCCATCGGGGGCAAGTTTTTCCTGCGCTACCAGGGCAGACATCTCTTTAACCCCACCAACCTCGCTCTTATGGTTCTGCTCCTGATCAGTGAGGATCAGGTTTGGGTCTCCCCAGGTCAATGGGGCAATGCTGCCCTGCTGGCTCTGCTCCTGGCTTGTCTCGCCGGCCTAGTGCTGAGTCGTGCGGGTCGATGGGACATCGCGTTGGGGTTTCTGGCCTTTTGGACCTTGCTGCTGGTGGGTCGCTCCTGGTGGCTGCATGAGCCCATGACCATCCCGCTCCACCGCTTGCAAAACGGTGCTTTGCTGCTGTTCGCCTTTTTCATGATCTCCGATCCCAAGACCACACCCGATTCCCGCGTGGGGCGATTGGTCTTCGCTGGCTTGGTGGCGCTAGGCGGTTGGTGGTGGCAGTTTTTGCAATACGGCACCCACGGCTCGATCTGGGCGCTCGCTGTCCTCGCCCCCATGGTGCCACTGTTGAATGTCCTGTTTCCAGGGCCCGCCTATCGCTGGCCCGCACGTCCTCCATCTCAACGCCTCATCTCATCATGAAAACATCCCGCCTCATCTTCGCCCTCATCGGCCTTTTGCTGCTGCTGCCTCAGGCCTTTGCCTTCTGCGGATTTTACGTCGCTCGCGCCGACAGCAAGCTCTACAACAAAGCCTCTCAAGTGGTACTGGTGCGCGATGGCAAACGCACCGCTCTCACCATGGCCAATGATTATCAGGGAGATCCGAGTGAGTTTGCCATGGTCATCCCAGTGCCGACCGTGATCGAAAAATCGGACGTGGACGTGATGGAAAAAGCCGTGGTGGATCACCTCGACGCCTACAGCGCACCTCGATTGGTGGAATATTGGGACGATGACCCAAATGTTGATCGCCGAGAAATGTTGTTCTTTTCGGGAGGCGTCGATGCCTTCAGCGATCGCAGCGCCCACTCCGATGGCGCACGGGCTCTCGGGGTGACGATCCAGAGAGAGTTTTCCGTTGGCGAGTATGACATTCAGGTTTTGGCTGCCGAACAGAGCACTGGTCTGATCACATGGCTCAATCAGGAGGGCTACAAAATCCCCGAGGGAGCCGATCCGGTGATTGCGAGTTATCTGGCCCAGGACATGCGTTTTTTTGTGGCGAAGGTGAATCTCAAACGTCAAGCCCGCCAGGGACGCACCTGGTTGCGCCCACTGCGGGTGACCTACAAGTCCCGCAAATTCATGCTGCCCATCCGGCTGGGAACCGTCAATGCCAACGGTCCGCAAGATCTGATCATCTACACGCTGACTCCGCGTGGTCGGGTGGAGGCGACCAATTACCGCACCGTTCGATTGCCCTCGGATGTGGACATTCCACCCTACGTTCGCGATGAGTTTGGAGCTTTCTACCTGGCCATGTTT
>JAGRPD010000225.1 GCA_020439875.1 Verrucomicrobiales bacterium | reverse complement strand
GTATCTGCAACACAGTTGACTTTGCCCTGCGCGATTCTTTTCGCTGCCGAAACCGGCTCTTGCGCCTTGGGGAGGCTTGGCCTACCAAGTGCCATGAAGCTTTTTCTCGGTTCTTTGCTCGCTGCGGCGGTCGTTTTCTTGTGGGGGATTTTCTCCTGGACCGTCATGGACTGGCACGACAATCAGACCCGCGGATTCGAAAACGAAGAAGAGGTGGCGGAGGTGATCAAAAAGAACGCGAGGTCAGGGCAAAAACGTTACATCCTTCCCCACCTCGGCGAGGTGCCTTCCTTCTTGCATCCCACCGAGAAGGAAGCCCGGGACGAGAAGGTCAAAAAAGCTCGGGATGATGGCCCCTTTGTTTACGCCATTGTTCGTCCAGGGAAGAAGCCTTTCAGCATGGCGGCAGCCATGGCCTGGAGCTACGGTCGCGCCTTTGTGGGAGCCATGATCATTGGCTGGTTGCTCAATCACATGAGCATGGGTTACGGCAAACGCGTGACCGTCGCTGCGGCAATGGGCATCTTCGCCGCCGTGACCGCCGTGCTACCGGACTGGATCTGGTTTGAAATGAGCAGCGGCGAATTGGCCATCACCCTCGCGGATCGAGTGGTGGAGTGGCTACTGGCGGGTCTGGTGCTGGCCCTCTTTGCCGGGCAACCCGAAGTGGCCGAGCGTTGATTGGGCAAACAGCAGCCCCCAGCGCAGCGGTCGCCTACCCCAACAAAAACTCAGTACGCGGCAACGATTTCGCCCTCGTTGAAAAAGCGCTTCAACTCGATGGCGGCGGCTTCCGGTGAGTCCGATGCATGCACAACGTTGGTCATTTTATCGGCACCAAAATCTCCGCGAATCGTGCCTTTCGGAGCTGCTTGAGAATCCGTCGGCCCCAGCAGATCACGCACATGAGCGATGACGTTTTCTCCCTCCAAGGCAATGGCGATCACGGGTTTGCTCTTCATAAAAGCGGCCACATCCGGGAAGAACGGCTTGTCCGCAATGTGAGCGTAATGCTCTTTCAGCAACTCGTCCGTCAGCTGGATCATCTTGCAGCCACGAATGCGAAAGCCTTCCGACTCAAAGCGTTTGATGACTTCTCCGTTCAGGCCTTTGGCGACGCAGTCAGGCTTTAGCAGGATGAGAGTGAGTTCTTGGGCCATGATTGAAGGAGGAATGGGGGAGAAAAAGGGCTGAGAAAGTGGACGAGCGGGACGCGGAGTCAAGAGATACATCCGGTCAATCCTGACGCGCCACCATCAGGCAAGTCGTCGCTGGCTGATAGAGATAACCGATGCCAAAGGACAGAGGTTGAGCGGCATGATCCCCACGAGCATAAGCCGCCGCCAGATCAGACTGCTGACAGTGCTCACCAAACAAGTCCAGCGTGCGTTGATAGTTACCATACAGCCGCAGCTGATGCCCGGATGCCTCGAGCAACCGATAGGGCACGCCCGAGGGATCTTGCACGATGGCCGGATGCGCCCGCAGGACATGCTCACGGATCACTCGAAACGAGTCCTCATGCATCAGGTAAGACGCACTCTTCAAAAACACGGGCCCAGGTGCCACCCGCGAAACAAAAGCGAGAAACGGGTGGTTCGGCGTCAATTCGTCGTCGGCCAAATTTTGCCTCACGTAAAAAAGTCGTTTCAACGAACCGCGAGGCGATCGAGCCCGGATGAGCAAACCCGGTGCACCAGCCGAGGTGACCGGTGTGATCAGTGGTGTGCCGGACGCGTCGAGCCGGATCGCATCCACCGACTCCACCGAATGACCCGTGCGTGCCAGAAATACCATCAGGATGGGCAGCACCCCTTTGAAGCGGGAAGCTTGCAGATCATTCCGCATGTCCTTGGTGATGAAAAAGCTAAATTGAATCACATTGCTGATCGCCGTCCGCAGCGTCTCCAATCCGCTCGCAATTTCTTGGGGGCTGAGATCCGACAGATCCGGCAGCGCTTCTGCGGGCTCCAATCCACACAACACACTCACCTCCGCACGAGGAAAAAAGGCGTTGGCGAACAGAAAGTCGGGACCGCTGAAAGGGTAAAACAACGTCGATGCCCCCGCCAAATCGGGCATTTCCACTGCGGCCCACTGCCGAATCGGTCCCTCATGGCGAGCTTCGAAGTCGCGCCACAGCTCATCCAAGGTCTTCGCGTGCGCCCGCCAGGCTGCGCTCTGCCGCATCGGCGCATAGGGATCCATCGCACCGCTGGACGGCAATCCTGCCAGAAGCTCCGCCGCATCTTGCAGGGAAGTCTGACTCGCCGTCGGCAGGTTCCAGGCGGTTTGATTCGTGAAAAGATCCACCTCACCCGCCGATTCAGCGCGCCGGATGGTCATCGAGCCCCCTGCCCCTCCGTCAAAGAACTCCGTCCATCCCTCCGGCCCGGGAGGCAGACTGCAAGAGATCGGCAGCATGGCAGCCACCAGACAAAATCGAAGGTGCATTCTCACGGCGCAGATCCTACCTCCCCCAGGAACTCACGCGAAAGAAAGTGACGATTATTTTCAGCGGCCTCGCAAACGCCGAGTCACGATCCCCGCGAACTCCCGTGCCTCCTCCACCCGGAGCCAATGGGCCATCAAAAAGTAGGCCCCCGCAGAGATCCCGATGGTGCCCAGCAGCATGGCGACACGCAACACCAGCCCCTGCTGCTCCCAGTCGGCTAAAACCGTGAATTTGGCCGCCAAACAAACCGCCAGCATCACCGCCACGGCCAACCCCAATCGGACCAGACCAGCCGCCAGCAGGCGTGTCTCCAGCCCTCCCGCAAACTTGCGCATGCAGAGGTAGAGCGTCGCAAAATTTAGCATCAGGCCGATCGCGGTCGCCCACGCCAAAGCCGTGTGATCCCATTTCAAAACAAACACCGTGAACGAATTCACCGAGGCGGTAAAGACGATGACGCCGAGGCTCACCATCATGGGGATGAAACGTCGATCAATGGTATAAAAGGCGGGCTGCACCACCTTGATGCAGGCGTAAAAAACCAGTCCAAAGGCATACGCTTGGAGCGGCCCCGCCGTCTGCGCCACATCGGCCGCCGTGAACTTCCCGTGCTCAAACAGCACGCTCACAATCTCCCTACCCAGCAATCCCATGCCGATCGCGGAAGGCACCGTCAGGAACAACACCAGGCGGATTCCTTTCGCCAGCGCTCCACGGAAGGCCGGCGTTACCCCCTCCGTCGCCAGCTTGGACAGCATGGGCAGTGTCACCGTGGCCACAGCCACCCCAAACAGACCCAACGGCAGCTGCTGCAACCGCTGCGCATTTCCCAACCAGGCCAGTGCCCGCTCCTGCCCGGGTGTGAAGGAGGCAAAGATGGAATTCAGCATCACCGCCACCTGCGTCCCGCTCGCAGCGATCAGAGACGGCCACATCAAACGGAGCACCTGCCGAACGCCTTCATCTTTCCAGTCAGAATCCAACCCAAACCGAAACCCCACGCGACGCAACGCCGGCAATTGGACCGCCAGTTGCAGCGCCCCGCCAATCAATGTCCCCATCGCAAACCCCGCCAAACTGCGCTCGGTCACCTTCCACGTCTCTCGAAATTCTCCGTCCACCAACCATGCCATCGCCAAGCCCCCCACGATGCAGCCCAGATTGAAAAAAGCCGACGCCACCGCTGGGATAAAGAACACCCGCTTCGAGTTCAGCATCCCCATTACCAAAGCCGTCACCGAGACCATCACGATGAACGGATACATGATGCGAACCAACAAAGTGCACAGATCAATGATGCGCGGATCTTCCCACCCAGGATTCAGCAACCGCACCAGCCACGGAGCCAGCGCGATCCCCGCCAGCGCGATCACCGTCATGAAACTCAGCGACAACGCCAGCATTTTCCGACCCAACGCCCACGCTGCCTCATCGCTCTCCGTTTTGATTTTTTTCGAAAACGTCGTCACAAATGCCGTCGAAAGCGCCCCCTCGGCAAAGAGGTCCCGCAGCATGTTCGGCGTCCGAAACGCCGCATTAAAAATACCCGTAAAACTCGCTCCAAACAGCCCATTGAGAAGCTGATCCCGCACCAAACCTAACACACGACTGCATAAGATAGCGATGGACACCACCCCGGTGGATTTCGTCTGCGAGCCCGCTTTTTCCGGCTCCTGAGACGGTGCAGCGGAAGATGAAGAAGCGTTCATATCGCCATTAAAACGACTTGCTCGCCGCCCGACGAAGGCGGTCCATCATCGCTAGTCCCATGCCATGCTCGGGCAGCGGTTCAGCGATGATTTCATCCACCCCGAGATCGTCCAGCGCGCGCAGCACATAGAAAAACCGCACCGCAGCCTCCGGCAGCTTGCCTTTGCCGGGACTCAGCATCATCGCCTCCTCCCAATCGTGCCGATCAATGAAGCCGTCTTTCGCCTCACCCCGATAGCTGAGCAGAGCATAGCGTTTCCCGGGTTCAGGCTGAAAATCCTCGGGCTTCGACAGCAACCGCAAGGGCGTGCGCGGCGCGTAGTGAGAGGCCAACTGCCCCGGTGCCTCCATCGCCTCATCCACCACCGTCCGTTCCTCGCGCACCACCCGCCCATACACCTTCAAGTCCTCCACTGTCACGGGTCCCGGTCGCAGCAGATGGATGATCGCCTTTGGAGTTCCCGCTTCAATCTTGATGATGGTCGATTCCAGCCCATGCATCGTCGCACCCCCATCGACAATGAGTGGAATACGCCCTGCCAGCTCCGCCTGCACCGCAGCCGCAGAAGTCGGACTGATGGAGCCAAAGCGATTTGCGCTCGGTGCCGCCAGCGGACGCCGCAGTGCCTCTGCCACCTTGCGGAAGATCGAGTTCTTACTCACCCGCACCGCAACCGTCGGCAGCCCAGCAGTCACCAGATCTGGCACCTCCGGTTTCTTCGGCAACACAATGGTCAGCGGGCCTGGCCAAAAACGATCGGTCAATTTTTGCAACACCGGACGAATCTCCTCCGGCACCTCCGCCACCATCGCCAGATCCTTTTTATGAGGCAAATGAACGATCAGGGGATCAAACGTGGGCCGCTCCTTGGCCTCAAAAATCTTGGCCACCGCAGCGGGATTCAACGCATCGGCCGCCAGACCATACACCGTCTCCGTCGGCAGCGCCACCACCT
>JAGRPD010000224.1 GCA_020439875.1 Verrucomicrobiales bacterium | reverse complement strand
CGCTGCGAAGGCAACGAGGCGGGTTTGATTCCAAAAATATCGGCTCGGAAAATGCGCGACTACGCCAGCGCTGCGGTCACGGCCTCCGCCGTGATGCCGAGTTCACGAAAGACGATGTCTCCCGGAGCTGAAATGCCAAATCGATCAATACCAATGACCGTGCCTTGGCTGCCGACAAACTTCCACCAGAGACCGGAGACACCCGCTTCGATCGCCACGCGTTTTGGACAAGCTGTAGGCAGCACGCTCTCGCGGTAGCTGGCCTCCTGCCGCTCAAACCGCTCCATGCACGGCATGGAGACCACTCGCACGCCTGGCCGTCCCTCCGCTGCGGCCACCGCCCACTGCACTTCCGAGCCGGTCGCGATCACAATCGCTTCCAGTTCCGCCGTCTCCTTCACCAACACATAGCCACCTTTCAAAGTGCCCTGGCGGCGCTCCGTCGCACTGGCGTGACCGCTCTGACTCGGCAGATTTTGACGAGACAGAGCAAACAACGTGGGGCCATCCCGACGGCTCAGCGCCGCCGCGTAGGCAGCTGCCGTTTCCTCGCCATCGCAGGGGCGGATGACGTCGAGATTGGGAATCACGCGGAGGCCACTGACCGTCTCCACCGGCTGGTGAGTCGGACCATCCTCACCGACGCCCACGGAGTCGTGCGTGAAAATGTAAGTGACCGGCAGGCCCGCCAACGCGGCGAGACGGATGCTCGGGCGGCAGTAATCGGCAAACACCAGGAAGGTGGCGCAGCTGGCGTGGAACAAGCCGTCGTAAGCAATGCCGTTGCAGATCGCTCCCATGGCGTGCTCCCGAATGCCAAACCAAATGTTGCGCCCCGTGGGCTGTGCCGAAGAAAAATCTCCGCCATCCTTGATGTAGTTTTTGGTAGATCCAAAGAGATCTGCGCTGCCCGTGATCAGCTGCGGCACCTTGGCGGCCAGCGCGTTGATCACCTTTTCCCCGCAGACTCGGGTGGCCGATTTGTCATCCGCTGCAAATTCAGGAATCGCCGCCAGCAGCTCCTCCGCGCTCCATCCGGCGTCCTGAGCCGCACGAATCTCGGTGGCTAGCTCGGGATTGGCAGCGGCCCAGGCATCGTAGTTGGCCTGCCAGGCAGCAGCGGCTGCTTCGCGCTGGGCTTTGAGATCGGCGAAGTAGGCCTTCACTTCATCGCTGACGTAGAAACTCTGCGACGGCAGACCGAGACCCTTTTTGGCCTCGTCCACAAACTTCGCACCACCTTCACCATGACCTTTGGCGGTGCCCTGTACTTCAGTGATGCCTTTGGCGATGATGGTTTTGGAAATGATGATCTTGGGGCGACCATTGTTGTTGGCCTTCGCCTCATCAATCGCCGCCGCGATGGCCGCCACATCGTGGCCGTCGATGGTGACAGCATCCCAACCGAGAGCCTCAAACTCCGCCACAAAGTTGTCGCTTTGGGTCCGCTCTGCCATGGCGTCCAGCGTGACGTCGTTGGAGTCAAAGATCAGGATCAAGTTATCCAACCGATTGTGCCCCGCAAAGGCCACTGCCTCCCGCGCCACGCCTTCCTGCAAACAGCCGTCTCCAGCCAATGCAATGATGTGATGGTCAAACAAGGTGTGTTCCGACGTGTTGTAGCGCGCCGCTGCCCGCTTGCCTGACAGGGCGTAACCCACCGCATTGCCCACTCCCTGACCCAGCGGCCCCGTGGTGCACTCCACTCCCGGCGTCTCACGAAATTCTGGATGCCCCGGCGTCATTGAATGCAACACACGGAAGTTCGCCACGTCGTCGATCGACACCGCGTAACCACTCAGGTGCAGCCAGCTGTATAAAAACATCGATCCATGACCGGCGGAGAGGATGAAACGGTCGCGCCCCAACCAATGCGGGTCAGCCGGATTGCAGACCAATTTTTCTCCAAACAAAACCGCACCGACCTCCGCCGCACCGAGCGGCAGACCGAGGTGACCGGATGAGCACTTGTGGACCGCGTCCATGGCGAGACCACGGGCTTCGTTGGCAGCTTGAGCGAGGAGGGCGTTGTTCATGATCGAAAAAAAAGGTCTCCACGCGCCGGTTCGGGCCAGGCAGCCCCATCCGCGCGGAGAGGCGAGACATACTCGACTCAGGGCGGGGGTCAAGGGCGGGTCACATCCCGCGTCCCTCGAAAATCCCCTTGGCAATCCCCGCCGAGACCGGTAAGGCTGGGATCCTTATGATCGTCGCCCCCAAAATCCGTGGATTCATTTGCACCACTGCCCACCCCGTCGGCTGCGCCCAGCACGTCCAGCAGCAGATCGACGTCGTCAAGAGCCGCGGACCCATCTCCAACGCGCCCAAGAAAGTCTTGGTCATTGGTTCCTCCACCGGTTATGGCCTCTCCTCTCGCATCGCGGCCGCTTTTGGCGGCGGGGCCGCGACCCTCGGCGTGTTTTTCGAACGGCCCGGGGCAGCGGACCGCACCGGCACCGCAGGCTGGTACAACACCGCCGCCTTTGAAAAAGCCGCTCAAGCCGATGGCCTCTACGCCCGCTCCTTCAATGGTGACGCCTACTCCGACGCCATGAAGCAGACCGTCATCGACGCCATCAAAGCCGACCTCGGTCAGGTGGATTGCGTCATTTATAGTCTCGCATCTCCCCGCCGCACCGAACCCAAGACCGGTGAGGTTTTCAAATCCGTCCTCAAACCCATCGGCGAGACCTACACCAACAAAAACCTCAACACCACCAACGGCGAGGTCAACGAGGTCAGCATCCCACCCGCTCAGGGAGATGACGTGGAGCAAACCGTCGCCGTCATGGGTGGTGCCGATTGGGAACTCTGGCTCGATGCTCTGCTCGCCGCCGGCGTCCTCGCCGAGGGCACCCGCACCGTGGCCTACTCCTACATCGGACCGGAATTGACCTGGCCGATTTACAAAAACGGCACCATCGGCAAGGCCAAGGAAGACTTGGAGCGGGTGCAACGGGCACTCGACACCAAGCTCGCCCCCCTCAACGGCAAAGCCTGGGTCTCCGTCAACAAAGCCCTCGTCACCCAAGCCAGCTCCGCCATCCCCGTGGTGCCCCTTTACATCTCCCTGCTCTACCAGGTGATGAAGGCCCGCGGCACTCACGAAGACACCATTGAGCAAATGGATCGCCTGTTCCGGGATCGACTCTACAGCGGTCATCCCCAACCCGATGAAGCCGGCCGCATCCGCGTCGATGACTGGGAAATGGACCCCGAAGTTCAAGCCCTCATCGATCAACGGTGGAACGAGGTCGATACCGCCAATCTCAAGGAACTGGCCGACTTCGACGGCTACCAGAGCAGTTTCCTCCGCCTGTTTGGCTTTGGCCTGGATGGCGTGGACTACACCGCCGACGTGGATACCGCTCTGCCCGTGCCCTCCATCCCCGCTGAGGCCTGAGCCCCGACTGGGAGCCAGGAATGGGCGCGGCACTCGCATCATGGGATCGATTTTGGGAGTTGCTCCTCTCACCGATCCCTGACACCATGAAGTCATGCGTTTGATCGCCCTCCTCACGCTTCTGTCCGTCGCCCCCTGGGCAGCGGAGGCTTCCACCGTCGTCGTCAATGGCGACTTCGAAACCTGGTCTGGCGGTTCCCCCACCAGCTGGACAGTCGCTGGCAATGCCGTGGCCACCCAGGTCCCCGGCATCGGTGGCAGTGGCTCCTCCATGCTCATTTCCACCACCAGCCTCTCGGCGGCCGATGCGGTGATTCAAACCTTGTCTCAATCCTCCGACGATCTTTTCACCGTCTCGGTGGACTTTACCATGACCCAACCCGGCGCTGGCGGACGCGCGCTGAATCTCCAGCTCTACGGCGGCAATCCCACTGGAACCACCCTGCTGCTCAACACCCGAATCAACGACGCCGGAGCCCTGCAATACTTCGATGGCGTGCCCGGATCCGGCGGCCTATGGCGAACTGTGGCCCTGAGTGGGGCTGCCAATGGCTGGGTCGGCTCAGGAAGCGAAGCCGTGTATCAGCTCGTCATTTCTGGCAGCCTGGACTCGAACTCCGTGAGCTACAGCCTCTACGATCTGACTCACAGCCTCACCCTGGCGCAGGATGTCCTCGCCACTGATCCCTGGCAGCTCGCCAGCCTCGATCCCAACGCCACCCTCACCCAGATCCGTTTTGCGCGCGGCAATGGCGGCACCGTCGATTACACCGTGGACAATCTCTTCGTCGCCGTGCCTGAGCCTTCCCGCGCCGCCCTGGCCCTGATCGGCCTCACTCTGCTCGGTGGTCGGCGCCGTCGCTGAACCCGCCCTCAGGTCAGGTTCAGCGCACCGCCTTCACAGAGGTTCGCCGTGCCAAACGTCTTCAGATCGTGCCCCATCGCCTGTGCGACGGTTAGCCAGAGTCGATTGTGCGTGGTCTTCTCAGGCAGCTGCAGGCAGCGGTCCATCCGGAAGCCGTGGCTCTTTCCACCAATGAGGACAAAGGGCAGATTGTCCAGCGTGTGGGAGTTCCCCTTGCCCAGCTCATTGAGCCAGACAATCAACGTGTGATCCAGCATGCTGCCATCCGCCCCCGGCTCGGGCGTTTCAGCCAGACGCCGCGTGAGGTACGCCAGCTCACCGGCAAACCACTCGTTGATTTTCGTGAGCTTCTCCACCGAGTCCTTGTTGTTATCCGGATCATGCGAGAGCCCGTGATGCCCCTCCTCGATGCCGAGCCAGTTCATCCGCGCCTGCCCGACGGATCGCATGAATTGCAGCGTCGCCACCCGCGTCATGTCGTTGGCCATGGCGTTGACCAATAGATCGATCTGCATGCGGCTGATCTGAGGCGTGTTGTCGTTCACCAATTCAATGTCGGGATCGATGTCCGGCACTGGATGGGAGAGTTCGGACTCCGCCTCATTCCTCGTCAATCGTGTCTCCAGATCCCGCACCAAGGTCAGATGCTGATCCAGCAACGTCCGATCCGCCTCCGGCAAACGTTTCGCCGCCCGTTGCAGATCGGATTGCACCGTATCGAGGATGCTCGCCACGTTTTCTTTGTCCTTCATCCGACCGTATACCTTCGCCAGCATCTGCGCCGGATCGTCGATCGGAGCCACCGGCTGGTTCGCTCCGAGGTAGCTCATTCGCGTCCACGGATCCGCCCGGTTCGGCACCGCCACGCCGAACTCCAGAGATCCAAACCGCGTGCGCGTCTCATCGCGAGATTGCAGGAAACGCTTCAGCTCCTGATCAATCGAAATGCCACTGGCCCAGCCCGCTGGCGTGTCAGATCCGCCCTGAATGTTCCCCGGCAGCAGCTCCGTGCCCGTCAGCAGACAGCTCATTCCCCGCATGTGGCGATCCCCATCTCCGCCCACTCGATTGGAGATCCCATTCAGCATCAGGGTCCGCTCCCGCCACGGCTCCAGCGGTTTTAAAATGCGCTTGAACGTCAGTTTGTCGGAAGCCGGTTGGCCTTTCTCCGGTGCATCCGGCCAAAACTCCCACGGCACCGTTCCATTGGGAGAAAACATGATGATCAGCCGCTGCTTGGCCCCCGCCGCACGCAGGCTGGGTAGCCCCGTCAAAAAGGGTGCAGCAGCAGCAGAGACTCCCAAATGTTGGAGAAATTGGCGGCGGGTCTTCATGAGCGAGGAGATTGGCAAAGGGTGATGGCGATCTCCGCCAGGAGATCTCGAATGTTGTACTGATGATCTTCAAAACCATCCGTCAGTCGATCCAGCGTTTCAAACCCGTAGGCCGCCGCCGGTTGCTTAACGAAGTGATGAAACAAATGCCGCACAAACGCTCGATGCGCCAGCTCGCTCCCTGCCGCAAACTCCGCCAACTGACGCGCACCCGTCAGCTTCACCGTATCCCCTTCCTCCGTGACGAACGATCCCTTTGGATCAATCGGCTGATTCTTCTCCTTCGTCCGCCAGCGCCCGATCGCATCAAAATTCTCCAGACTGAAACCCAGCGGATTGATCGTGGAGTGGCAGGCCATGCAGGCCTCCGCACGGGTGATCTCCGTCACCTTCTCCCGCATCGTGAGTTTTGGATCAAACTTCGAATCCTCAAACTTCGTGGCCTCTGGCGGCGGCTTCAACGTCATGCCCACAATGTTGCGAGTGAGAAAAACACCCCGGTGAATCGGTGACGTGTTGTTGTAATAGGCAAACGCCGTCAACAAATACGGATGCGTCACCACCCCCGCGCGTTTGCCACTGTCGAGCTTCACCTTTTGAAAACCCGACGCAGGCGGCGCCGCTCCGTAGAGCTTTGCCAATCGATCATTGAGATACAACTCATCCTCCAGCAAAAGCCGCCGGTAGTCGGGTCGATCTCCCCACGCCACGTCATCCAAAAACAAATCCAACGACGCCCGCAAATCCGCCATCACCGCTGGTGTGAACTGCGGAAACTGCTTGCTGTCTTTCGATACATCCTGCGCCCGATCCAGCTCCAGCCACTGGTGAAAAAACCCGCGCATCTTCGCCTTTGATCGCGGATCCGACAACATGCGCTGGGCTTGTTTGCGAATTTGATCTGGCGTCTTCAACTGATCCTTCTTCGCCGCCTCCACCAGCTTCGCATCCGGCAGCGAGTCCCACAGCAGCAACGCCAGCATTCCCGCCCGCGCCCACGGATCCTCCGCTCCCCGCTCACTCACCATCGGATACAGAAAGGTCGGCGACTGCATCACCGAAAGCACGCAGCGTTTCACCGCCTTTTCCGGTGTGTCCGCCGCTGCAAAAAGGTCTCCAATGTGCTCCTTCCTCTCTGCCTCAGAAAGCGGATGCCGGAACGCTGTCTCGGTGAAAACTTCGCAGAACCGCTTCAATTTTTCCACCCGATCCGCCGCTCCGGGCTTCGTCCCCGCCAGCGCATCCACGTGCTCCATCACGTCATCCCCCATCTGCAACGCCCCCTGCAGAATCGCCGCAAACCAACTCTCCGACACCGACGTTCCGCGCTCATATCCGTAACTGCGATCATCGGCAGGAAAGGCCGTCGCCGCCACAAACACCTCCGCCACTCGATCTGGCGACAACACCCGACTCGGAACTGTCTGCACCACGCCTCCCGGCGTCTTCCACTGCAACTCAATCGAAGCCGTCGCCTCTTTGTAGGTGAAGAAATCCAGCTGAATGGGATAGGCGCGCCCTCCCAAAAGAAAAATCCGCCCACTCTCCTCCCGCACCTCCGGGCCGCTGCTGACCCAGGCATCGATCAGCTGACTGCCTTTTTCCTCGCTCGTCGTCAGGTTGTTCACCCACAAGCGCGCCCCATTTTGCGTCCGAATGATAAATTCATACTCCCCCGTGTCGGGCGCAAAGATCGAGCCCGTCCAAGTGATGCGAAATTTTTCCGCCCCAAACTTGCCTGGCACCGCGCTGCCGCTTTTGAAGTCAAACTTCACCTCGTCATCGATTCGATCCACACTCACATCCTTCGGCGGATCCACCTTTTTGCCTTTGGCATCCACCGGCTTGTAATCCGGCGTGCCTGAGTAGTGCGCCTTCAAACCGCGCTGCCCCGTTGGCACCTTCACCGACCAACCGCGAAACCGCCCCATCAAATCCGCCACAGACGCCTGATACTGCGTCACCGTCAGTCGGGAAAGATCCAGCGGAGGCGGATGCAGTGCCCCACGAGCCGCCGGAGAGTAAAACGCCTCATAAATGTACTCCGCCACCGCCCGCGCCTCAGCTCCCACGCAACGCTCCACATGATCCTCCGGCATGGTGCGGTCAATCCGGCGCGCCAAGGATTCAATGGAGCGATTGCCAATCAGCGGATCATCGCACTTGCCATCCACGCCCTCCCCCTTTTCACCGTGGCATTCCACGCATTGATCCTGGTAAATCGCCAACCCGGGATGCGGAGCACGATTCTCCGCCTCGGCAGCCAACGCCTCGCCCCCAAAAATCCCAGCAGCAGCAAAAATAGAAAATCGAATCATCGGTTCACTCCACTCACTACGGCTCCATTCAGCCCTTTTATTGCTCACTTTCGTGGGGTGCATCCCATCCCACCTCCGCCGTCTCAGCCGCCGCATTCGCCGTCATCCATCGGTCGCTCAATGGCCACGCATCCAGCCCACCAAGCCGAATTTCGCTCGCAGCCGCCTTTAGATGCCTGGCATCTAAAAAATAGGTGGAAGCTGGGATCTGCTGGTCAAATCCCGAGACTGCGGCATCGTACGCGGTCTTTTCCCCCCATGGCCACTCCGCAGACCACCATCGGTTTGATCTACGACTACGATCAGACCCTCAGCCCCAACTACATGCAGGACGAGGTGCTCTTCCCTCACTTCGGCATCAACCCGACTCAGTTTTGGAAAAAGAGCCGCGAACTCGTCGATCAGCAAGGCTACGACGGCGAACTCGCCTACCTCAAGGCGCTGCTGGACTACCTGGCCATGGATCGCCCCACCAATGCCGATTTCCGCCATCTCGGTGCCAAGTTGCATTTTTACAAGGGCCTGCCCGAGATGTTTCAAGAACTCAACAGCGTGCTCTCCGAGCAGCACAAAATGCTCGGCATCAAAATCGAGCACTACATCGTCTCCTCCGGCCTCAAGGCCCTGCTCGACGGCAGCCAACTCGCGCCTTACGTCAAAAAAATCTTCGGCTGCGAGTTCGGCGAGGATGAGGACGGACGCATCACTTTCCCCAAACGCGTCATCAGCCACACCACCAAGACGCAGTATCTCTTCCGCATCAACAAAGGCATGCTGGAGCCCAACGAAGACGTGAATGATCACATGGCTCCCGAGCTGCGCCCGATCCCATTTCAAAACATGATTTATGTCGGTGACGGCCCCACCGACGTGCCCTGCTTCACCCTGATGAAAAAATACGGCGGGCACGCCCTCGCCGTTTATAATCCCGACGAGGAAAACCGCGCCAGCTTCAAGAAATGCTATCAGCTCTCCGCCCTCGCCGATCGGGTCAAACACATTGCCCCAGCTGACTACCGATCCGGCAGCCATCTCCGGCTCCTGCTCGAAGAGATGATCCTCGGCGTAGCGGATTCCATCCTCCGCCGCCAGCGCCTTGAGATCGAGGAAGGCACCGTCTCCGCCCCGCATTTTTAATCGCCTCCTCCATGCGCACCCTCATCGGACTGGTCCTCTGCAGCATCGCACTCACCAGTGACGGAGCCACTTTGGTGTCTGATCCTGAAAGCCTGCGCCGCGCCGTTCGCGATGCGCAGCCTGGAGACGAGATCCTGCTCAGCGCGGGCGAGTGGCGAGACGCCGATCTCCGGCTTCACGGCATCGGCACCGAAGCTGCGCCCATCGTCATCCGCGCCGAGCAGCCGGGCCGCACCCGCCTCACCGGCACCTCTCGCCTGCGCCTCAGCGGACGTTTTCTCACCGTCCGTGGCCTGTGGTTTTGCGATCTCGCCGCGCCCGACTCCGACCTCGTGGAATTTCGCGCGGACTCCAAAACCTGGGCGGAACATTGCCGCCTCACCGATTGCGCCATCACCGAAGACAGCTCTCAAATTTCGGCTCAAAAAACCAGCCGCTGGATCAATCTCTACGGCACCAGCAACCGGGTGGATCACTGCCGGGTAGAAGGCAAAACCAACCACGGAGCCACCCTCGTCGTCTGGCTCAGCGACGCGTGGCGCGGGCAGCATCGCATCGATCACAATCACTTCGGCCCGCGCCCCGCCCTCAAGGGAAACGGCGGCGAAACCCTGCGCATCGGAGACAGCTCCACCTCCCTGCAGCGCGCCGACTGCGTCATTGAGGAAAACACCTTCCTACGCTGCAATGGAGAGACCGAGTGCATCTCCAACAAAAGTTGCGGCAACCTCTATCGAAGCAATCTCTTCACCGAAGTGCAGGGCACGCTCACCCTACGCCACGGCAACGACTGCCTGGTGGAAAACAATTTTTTCGATGGCAAAAACGTGCCTCGCACCGGCGGCATCCGGGTGATCGGAGAAGGCCACCGCATCCTGGGCAACGTCCTCCTCGGCCTCGCGGGCGACGGCTTCCGCAGCGGTCTCGTCCTCGTCAACGGCATCCCCGACAGCCCCGCCAACGGCTACCTCCAACCCCGAAACATCCTGGTCAAAGGCAACACCTGGATCGGCTGCAAACACCCCTGGCTGCTCGGCTACAACGACGTCAAATCCGCCACTCAAGCGCCCGATCACATCCACTTCGAAAACAACACCCTCATCAGTTCCCGCGATCAACCCGCGATCGAAGTTTCGCTCCAGCTCACGCACCTGACGTGGAAGGGCAATCGCATCAGCGCCCCCAACCCGGGCATTCCGCTGCCACCGGGCCTTGAGCGCATCGATCTCGACGCCACACCACCAGCTGCGCCCCGGCTTGAAACAGGCCCCTCCTGGCTGCCCGCCCCGTAGGCCTCACCGCCCATTGAGTTTGGCTAGACAAACCACGATCACCTTGGCGGCCAGGTAATTTTCCAGCGGACGGTTTTTCAGGTTTGGCACCGCCGTCTGCCACTGGGTTTGAGCCGCCTGGATCGCGGCCCCTGTGCCCTCTGCCAGCGCCCTCATCAAGGCCACGTACATCGCATCCAGATCGTCCTGCAGATTCAGCTCATCCAGGGAAGTAAATCGCTTCTGCAGCTGCTTCGCCAATTCGATGGCCTCCCTGCGATCTCCCTTCGCCAGCAGCGTCATCATCCGCGCAAATTCCGTGTATCCCACCCCGCTCTTGCGCTGCTGCATCGGCGCGTAGCGCAGCGCCTCCTCCCAGCGCCCCACCGCCGCATGAGCCAGCGCCAGCCGCCAGGAATCCGTGCTGCCGGAGCGCCTTTTGCTGGCCACCTCCGCCTCCAGTTCCGATGCCCGAGCCAGCGCCTCCGTCGCATCTTGGCCCAGCGCCACCCGACAGGCCACCCAGCTGATCGCATCCGCCCCCGCCGCTGCCGTGAAGCCATTCGCTTTCCAAAGCTCCACATTGTTCCGCAGCAACGTCTCCGCCTCTGCATACCGCCGCAGGCCAAACTCAATCGCCCCCAAATAGCGCCGCACCGACGGCTCCATCAGTTGCTTCCGAGTCTCCGTCATCGCCGCCACATCAATCTCCTGCAGCACCTGTCGAGCGTCTTCAAAACGACCCGCGTTCGACAAACCCCGCACCTGGGCTGCCAACACATCCTCTCGGAAACTCGGATCCACCGTGGGCAAACTTTTCATCTTCACCACCGCCTGGGTCGCCCAGTCCGCAGCCCCTTCGTAGTCGCTCACCCAGCCCCGTTGGGTGGCGAACTGGCGCATGGCCCACACCGCCTCCTCCGACTCCGCCCCGTGCGTCCAGCCCGTCATCATCAGCGCATTGGCCTCCTGCGCCGCCGCCTCGGGCATTCGTCGGCCCCGCAGGAAAAAGTAGGGCAACTCCACCGCCCCCGCCGCACGCCCCTGGATCGGCAAGCGCACCCGGGAGCGCATCGCACCTCCCAACCGCGTGTCGATGGCCGGCATCACAAACTCGCAGGTCAGCCACCAGCCCTCCGGTCGGGTGCGAGACAGCATCAGACATCCCACTTTTTTTCCAGGCAGCTCCACACAGACGACATGGGGAAAAAACGAAAAGGCCGGCAGCGTCTGCACACCCGAGGCCCCCATCACCTCCACTCGATCCGCCCACACCTTCATGCGCTGCCAAGTATCCAGCGGCGTCAATTCCACCTCCACCGCAGGGCCATCCCCACGGTTCAGTCCCTTTGATATCCCTGCCGGCAGCGTCACCTGCGCCGCACTCTCGGCATGCCCATACAGCAACGTTCGGGCATCATCGGAGAACATCCACCACGCCGTACCACCCGAGCGAGAGGCCGTCGCCAACCCCGCCTCCTTCCACTCCAGCGATGTCCGCGATGGGGAGGCAGTCCCGTCCTTTTGACCATACTCCACCCCCTCGTTCCAAAAAGCAAAGTCCGACACCGTGTTGGCGTGGGTCGCATAGCGGATGTCTTTGATCCGCTGCAAAAACGCGCCCTCCGACTCGGCACGGATTGCCACCGCCATCAGCCCCAGCGTCATCAGGGCCGCTCCCATTTGTCTCGTCAGCATCGTCATCATCAAAAAAAGGTTCGCGCACCGTTACGACGGATGATCCCAGCGCAAGGCAAGATCCGTGTTCATTAAAGCAACGTCTCCGCCGCAACCCACGCTGGCGATGACCCCGGAAAAGCGTTATGGACGCCGCAACCACCATGTCGTTCCTGCTTTCCACGGATCCGATCCTCCCCGAAACGCCATCCTTCGAGCCCGAGCAAGGCGCGGAGGTGCAGTTCTTGGGCACCGTCCGCCGTTTGGAGGACGGGCGCGTCATTTCCGGCATCGAGTACTCCGCCTACCAGCCCATGGCGGAGAAAGTCCTCACCGCCTTGCTCGCCCGAGGCCAGGCCGATCACGCGCCGCATCAGGTCTTCATTCAGCATCGGCTCGGCTTCGTCGCCGCCGAGATCCCCAGCATCCTCATCCGCGTCCGCACCAAACACAGCGCCGCCGCCTTTTCCCTCTGCCATTGGTACCTCCACGAGGTGAAAACCACCGTGCCCATCTGGAAAAAGCCCATCTGGGAAGAAGCCGCCTCAGCGCGTTGAGGAAAACACCTCACCGCGTCCGCTGCCGCCGCGCCCGCAGCGCACCCACGGCTCGTACCGTGAGCCAACCAATCGCCACGCCGAGCCCCGCCGAGGGTGGAATATCGCTGGGCCAATGCGCCCCACAATAGACGCGAGACCAGGCCACCAGCGCCGCAAGCATCAGCACCACCACGCCCGCCCGACGGTAAAACAGCATCACCACCGCAGCCGCCGCAAACAGGTTCATCACATGGCTTGAGGGGAACGACTTGCCGCGTGTCTCCGAACTCTTGCGGCTCGGTTTCACGACCAGCGGCTCAAACAATCGCAGCGGCCCCCAGTCCGCCTTTCCCAGGTCTCGGATGATCACGCCGTCCATCGCATCCCGCGGTCTCACCCGCCCCACCGCCGTCTTCATCCCCTTGGCAACCACGCCATCCGCCAGCGCCAGCGCCAGCGCCAGGCACAAAAGCATCCAGCGCGCCCGAGCGCCGCCTTTCCACAGCAGCAGCAGACCCGCCAGCACCAGCAGCGGCACCCAAGCATCGATCGCCGACACCGCCGCCATCACGTAATCCAGCAGCGGACTGGTCCACTGCTGATTGATCAAATGCAGCAGCTCGAGATCCCACGCCGTCACGGCTGACCTCCCGTCCCCACCGCCTTTGTTGGGTCAGTCTCCTGATCCTGCACCGGCGGCGGCCATTGCTTCATATCCCGACACAAAAACACCTGCGCCCGATAGCGGCGGCCATTGCCGATCTCCACATCGATGTCCCCCATCACCTCGCGGCCCGCGAAGTGCTTCCAGAAGGACCGCATCAAATCTCGCCGAGGCAAACCGTCGTCCGAATCCGGATAAATCACCATCGCATCCCATCCGATCCGATCTGCCGGCGAAGGCCACACCTCATACTGAGACTGCACGCTGCCATCCCTCTCCCACCGGAAGACCTGCGGATGGGACGGCATCTCAAACGCCATGTGCGCCGCATTGTAGCGATGCCCCAGCACCACCACCAGAGTCCGATCGGGATGCGGGCACCGCGCCAACAGCACATCCGCCTGCACACCCGCCTGCCGCCAGCCCCGAAGGTCCGCAAACACATCCACGCCACTCTTGCCCTGCCATCCCGCCAGTTGGATCACCGCCGGCAGCGCGTAAACCGCCAGCGTCATCACCGCCCCCACCCCCAGAGCCCAGCGCCGCCAGCCCGCACCCAATTTTCCCCCACCCGCCAATCCCGCACCCGCCAGCCAGCGCCCCAGCAGCACCATCAGCCCGATGTAATAAACCGCAGGCCAGTTCGGATTGATCTCCTGCCGCAGAGCCAGCAAAAAAAAGGCCGAAAGTGGCAGTACCGAAAACACCGTCAAAAACCTCTCCCCCAGATCCGCCGTCCGCCAGCGGCGCACCATCACCACCGCCACCGCCATCAGCAGCAGCCAGGTGACGGGCGTGTAAATCAGCATCTGCAGCAGCGGAAACAAGGCAAACCGCTCCACTCGTCCCGCGATGCCCAGCACCTCCGCGTCAAAATGATGCCGCGTGTGCTCCAGCGTGATCCACGCGTGCCTCGCATTCCATGCCAGCACCGGCAGCAGCGCCAGCACACCCAGCACCACCGCCACCCACAGTCCCGGAGCCCTCAGCAATCGCCCGCGATCCGGACGCGACACCACCGTGATCAGCATCAGCACCGGAAACACCAGCATCATCTGTTTGCTCAGCACCCCAGCCCCCATCACCAGCCCCAGCGCCAGCCACACCCCCAGGCGCTCCGGCTGACGCAGCGCCTTCCAAAACAGCAGCAGCGCCGCCGTCCAGCACAGCACCAGCGGCGCATCGATCGTTAGAAACAGATTCAGCGCCACATTGGCCGGCGTCAGCAGTGCCACCAGCACCGTCAAAAATGCCGCCCTCGATCCCACCACCTGCCGCGCCAACTGATGCAGCAGCACCAGAGACACCGTCCCCAGCAGCAGCGCCGTCAGCCGCACCCCCAGCTCCGTCCAGCCTGCCGACACCATCGTCACCAGCCCCATCAGCCAGCCGATCATCGGCGGCTTGCTGAAGTAACCCCAGTCGGGTCGCCGCCCCCAATCCCAGTAGTAGGCCTCATCGCCCGCCAGATCCAGCTGCTGACAAAAGTACACCGCATAGACCGCCCGACACAGCACCAGCAGCATGAGCAGCCGCAGCAGACGGCCCCGCCAGCGCCCGTCATCCGAGTCCGCCGCCACGCCACGAGATTGGATTGAGGTATTCAAGACCCGATCCTTACCCCACACCCGCACCCGTGCAAGCCACAGCCTCCATCTCCCACGCTCCGTTTTGGCAGCCGTGATCAAACCGCAAAAAAAGGTTGCATGCAGCGCGGGAAGAACCCAAACTTTCCCTGTTCTAGGTTCTCTCAACCTAGTGAACCCTGGTGATCCACCGCGCTGCTAAGCGTGAGGTTTTCTCAGCCCACCGACCGTGAGCCGCCGTGATGGCAGACTCACACCCGGCTGGGGCGGCAGGTGGACACCGCGGCGACGCCGCCCGTCTTTCCCCCCTTCATTTCCCTTTGATCGTTGGCACCCAGGGGCCGCGCCAGCCATTGCGCCCCCGGCAAATGCCTGCTCCCTCCATTCCCCCCCTCCTTCCCTATCACCCATGGCAGGCCACAACAAATGGTCCAAAGTCAAGCACATCAAGGCCGTCGTCGATGCCAAGCGCGGCAAAGCCTTCAGCAAGTGCTCCAAGGAAATCACCATCGCCGCCAAACTCGGCGGTGCCAATCCTGACATGAACCCCCGCCTGCGCAGCGCCATCAACGCCGCCAAGGCCGCCAACATGCCGAATGACAACATCGATCGCGCCATCAAAAAAGGCACCGGCGAACTGGAAGGGGCCGTCCCCGAAGAGATCCTCTATGAAGCCTACGGACCCGGTGGCATCGGCTTTTTGGTCGAAGTCGTGACCGACAATCGCAACCGCTCCGCCGCCGACCTCCGCAGCCTGCTCAACAAAAACAACGGCACCTTCGCCGACGCCGGCAGCGTCTCCTACCAGTTCCAACGCCGAGGTGAAATCCGCCTGCCCGCCGACGCCGCTCTCTCCGAAGACCGCGCCACCGAACTCGCCCTCGAATCCGGAGCCGAAGACGTGCAGCACGACGGCGAATCCTGGCTCCTTTTCACCGCCACCGATCAGCTTTTTGAGGTCGGCAATGCGCTGCGTGATCTCGGTCACGAACCCGCCGGCCAAGCCCTCATCTACCAAGCCGCCAACATCGTCGAAATCGCCGACCCCGAGCAAGCGCGTCAGGTGATCCAACTTCACGAAATCCTCGACGACTACGACGACACCCAAAACGTCTATTCCAATTTTGACATCTCCGACGAAATCGCCGCGAGCCTGTCCTGAGACCCCGCCCCCCTTTTTTCAGAATGAGCGAAGACCTAATCGACCAACCCGTGGCCACCAAGCCTCGCAAAACAGCGGCCAAAAAGGCCGTGAAAACCGCCACGGCAGCCAAAAAAGCGCCCGCCAAAAAAGCGGCCAAGAAAGCCACCAAAAAAGTCGCCGCCAAAAAGGCCTCCAAATCGGAAACCGCCACCCAGCCTGAACTCCCGCTGGCCGAAGCCCCCGCAGCTCCCAAACGCGCCCCGCGCCGCAAAACCGAGGCCCAACCAGCGGCAGCCGCTCCTGAAGACACCGCCACCGCTGCCCCCGAGAAAAAAACCCGCCGCAAAGCCCCCGTCGCAGACACCCCAGAAACCCGCGAGCCCACCCCCGCTGCACCGAGCAGCTCCGCTGAGCCTCCCACTCAGCGCGCCGAACGCCCTGCCCCCGTGGAGCGAGATCATCGCGAACGCGAACCCCGGGAGCGTGGTGAGCCGCGTGAGCGTGGTGAGCCCCGGGAGCGCGAGCCGAGAGATCGTGAGCCTCGCGAACGCGAACCTCGGGATCGGGATGACCGCTTTGAAGGCGGAGATGACTCCCGCTCCAAGCGCTGGAAAGAGCGCCGCAACCGCTTCAAAAAGTGGAAAGAACGCCGCCGTCGCAAGGGAGGTGGCCCCTCCGAGGGCGGCCCCAACGGAGATCACTCCGAAAATCAAGCCATGGAAATGGCCCCGCCCGAGAAGCTGGAAGGCCCCCCTCAGCCTTGTGAAGGTGTGCTGGAACTGACCCCCAAAGGCTACGGCTTCCTCCGCCAGCCCTCCCGCTCCTTTGCCGCTCTCGCCCAGGATCCCTTCGTCAGCCCCGACATCATCCGCCAATACGGCCTGCGGGAAGGCATGGCCGTCCAGGGTGAGACGATGAAAGGCCCGCGCGGCCCGCACGTCACCGAAATCCGCCAAGTCAACGGACGCGACCCCGCCGAGATCCTTTCCCTGCCCCTCTTCGAAGAGCTGCGCGCCGTCAACCCCAACAAACGCCTCCAGTTGGAAACAACGAAGGAACGCTACACCACCCGAGTGATCGACATGATCACCCCCGTGGGTCGAGGCCAGCGAGGCCTCATCGTCGCCCCCCCGCGCACCGGCAAGACCACCCTGCTCCAGCACATCGCCGAGGCCGTGCTCGCCAATCATCCTCAAATGCATCTCATGCTGCTGCTGGTGGATGAGCGGCCCGAGGAGGTCACCGAGTTCAAACGCGTGCTGCCCACGGCGGAAATCTTCGCCTCCTCCAACGACTCCGATGTCAAGAGCCACACCCGCATCGCCAGCTTCGCCATCGAGCGCGCCAAACGCCTCGTCGAGTGCGGCGAGCACGTCTTCATTTTGATGGACTCCATCACCCGACTGGCCCGCGCCTTCAACAACGCCTCCAAGGGCGGTGCCACCATGAGTGGCGGCATGGGCGTCGGAGCCATGGAGACGCCACGGCGCTTGTTTGCCGCCGCCCGCAACACCCGCGAAGCCGGCTCTCTGACCATCCTCGCCACCGCCTTGATCGAAACCGGCAGCCGCATGGACGACCTGATTTTCCAGGAGTTCAAAGGCACCGGCAACATGGAACT
>JAGRPD010000223.1 GCA_020439875.1 Verrucomicrobiales bacterium | reverse complement strand
CCGTGAACGAAGGTTTCTCGGGAGGTGAAAAAAAGCGCAACGAAATCCTCCAACTCATGATGCTGGAGCCGAAGTATGCCATCCTCGATGAGACGGACTCCGGTCTCGACATCGACGCCCTCAAAATCGTCGCTCGCGGCGTCAATGCGATGCGCTCGCCCGACCGCGGCTTTCTTCTCATCACCCACTACCAGCGCCTGCTGAACTACATCCAGCCCGACATCGTTCACGTCCTCATGGACGGGCGCATCGTCCGCACCGGCGGCAAAGAACTCGCCTTCGAACTCGAAGAAAAAGGCTACGACTGGATCAAGGAAGAAGTCTTCGCCACTGCCTAATCCCCTGCCCTCACAAGATCATGGTCAACGCCCCAGAATCCGACATCGCCGACATCAAGGTCGATAGCATTGGCGACTTTACCTTCCCCGAACGCAACACCTTCGACGCAGGGCGCGGTCTGTCTGCAAAGACGGTCGATTACATCTGCGACGTGAAGCAGGATCCGGAATGGATTCGGGAATTCCGCCACAAGGCGCTGGAAATATTCAACTCCAAACCGATGCCCACGCATTGGGCCACCAAGGATCTGGAGAGCATTCATTTCGACGAGTTTCGTTATTACCTCTCCGATGGCCAAAAGCCCAAACGCTCGTGGGACGAGGTGCCAGACGATGTGAAAAAGACCTTTGAGCGGCTCGGCATCCCCGAGCAGGAACGGAAATTCCTGGCGGGTGTGGAAGCGCAGTACGACTCTGAAGCCGCTTATTCCAACGTCAAAAAAGTGCTCGAAGACCAGGGCGTCATCTTCGTCAACAGCACCGAGGGTCTGCACAAGTACCCCGAGATTTTCAAGCCCTGGTTCGGCAAAGTCATCCCCACGGCCGACAACAAGTTCTCTGCCCTCAACAGCGCCGTGTTCTCCGGAGGTTCGTTCATTTACGTACCGAAAGGCGTGAAGGTCAGCCATCCGTTGCAGGCCTATTTTCGAATCAACTCCGAGCAGTTCGGCCAGTTCGAACGCACCCTGATCATCGCCGACGAAGGCTCCGAAGTGATGTACATGGAGGGCTGCACCGCGCCGAAGTTTGAGACTTCCACGCTGCACAGTGCGGTGGTCGAACTCGTCGCCATGAAAGGTGCCAAGATCCAGTATGTAACTGTTCAAAACTGGAGCAGCAACGTTTTCAACCTCGTCACCAAACGCGGCATCGCCCACGAAGACGCCGAAGTGCGCTGGATCGATTGCAACATCGGCTCCCGCCTCACCATGAAGTACCCCGGCGTCATCATGAAAGGCAGGCGCGCACGGGGAGAGGTCATCTCCATCGCTCTGGCCAACACGGGTCAGCATCAGGACACCGGGGCCAAAATGATTCACCTGGCCGACGAGACGACCTCGAACGTCATCTCCAAATCGATCTCCATCGGTGAAGGCCGCTCCACCTACCGAGGTCAGGTTCACATTCCCAAGCACCTCAAAGGCTGCAAAAACAACACCGAATGCGATGCCCTGCTGATCAACAGCAACTCCCGCACCGACACCTACCCTGCCATCAGCGTGAAGGGCAACCAACACGCCACCCAGCATGAGGCCAGTGTGTCTCAAGTCAGCGAGGAACAGATTTTCTACATGCGCCAGCGCGGCCTCACCGAAGCCGAGGCCATGAGCCTCTCCGTCAACGGCTTCATCAATGACCTCGTGCGCGAGTTTCCCATGGAATACAGCGTGGAACTCAAGCGCCTCATCGATCTCGAAATGGAAGGCAGCGTCGGCTGATCCCACCTCCCCTTCTCACACTTCCATCCCTCTCTTCTGCGATGCCAGAAACCTTGACTCCCCCCGAATCCTCCCTCGCACAAACCGCTCCGGCACCTCCATCGGGACTGCCGTTTTGGTTCACCGAACGGGCTACCGCCGCATGGCACACCTTTCAATCTCTGCCCACTCCCGGGCCCAAGGATGAAAACTGGCGCTACTCCAGTGCAGGCCGCATTCCTCTCGACAGTCTGCACGCCGCCCTGCCTGCCAACGAGCAGCAGGAAGCTGCCGCCGATGAGGCCTCCATCGGGCTTCAAGAGGCCGCCGCCCGCTTCGTTTTCCTCAATGATCGACTCGTCCGTGCCGACCGCCACGGCCTACCTTTTCAAATTGTTTGCGAGCCCTTCCTCGACGCCCTCGAAAAGCATGGCGACCTCATTTCTCCGGTCCTCATGCAGCAGCCCGCCGAGCTGGGATCTGAAAAATTCGCCGCGCTCCACCTCGCTCACGTCAAGGCCGGACTCATCCTTTGGGTACCGAAAGATGTCGTCGTCGAGCAGCCCATCGAAGTCTTCCATTGGGTCACTGCCGATCACAGTGCCATCTTCCCTCACACCCTCATCTTTGCCGGAGAAAATGCCTCCGTCACTGTGATCGATCACTATCGTACCCTCGGCGATGGCCCCTGCCTCAGTGGTGCTGTGGCGGATATCGTGGCCAATGCCGGATCTCGCGTCACCTACGCCCACTGCCAGGAACTCGGAGAACAGGCCACCGGCTATCACCTCTCCACCGCCACCGTGGAAAAAGACGCCAGGGTCCTTTCCTTCCAGGCCCAGCTCGGAGCCGCCTTCAGTCGCACGGAAAACATCAGCCACCTGCGAGGAGCTGGCAGTCACAGCGACATGCTCTCGGTCGCCATGCCCATCGGCAACCAGATCGTCGATCAACGCACCCTGCAGCATCACGCCGCCCCGCATTCCTTCAGCGACCTGCTATACAAAAACGCCCTCTACGACACCAGCCGCACGGTCTTTAGCGGCCTCATCACCGTCGATGAAGGAGCCCACTACACCGACGCCTATCAGACCTGCCGCAACCTGCTCAACAGCGCCGAAGCCGAGGCCAACTCCATGCCCGGCCTCGAAATCAACGCTGACCAGGTCAAATGCAGCCATGGCAGCACCAGTGGTCCCGTCAGTGAGGAAGAACTGTTCTACCTCAAAGCGCGCGGCATTCCTGATGCCGCTGCCCGCAAACTCATCGTCCAGGGTTTCCTAGAGGGCACCCTCTCCCGCCTCGATCACGCGCCCCTGCGCGCCCTCATCGAGCAGCGAATCGAAGAAAAGCTCTCCCGCCTGTGCGTGACCGCAGATTGACGTCACAGACTTCCCGCAGTGGGCTACTCGCGGCTTATTTGCCTGCGACGGTCATAGAGCGCCGCTACAGGGCTGGTGCTGCGAATTCACATGCTCTCCGCCAGCGCGTCGAGCCCCCCCTTGGGGCCTAGCGCATCATTGGGCACCATTCACAGGTAACGCTATCCCGCCCCGGGCTAGAGCTGAGGTGCAACCCCTCATCGTATCGCCCCCCCTGGAATGGCGACAGAAGTGTCGCTGCTTCAGAAGGCGATTTGCAGAGGAGGCTGCGAAGCGTACTGGATCGGCCCAATGGGAGCTTCGGGGAGGATGCGAGAGTGAAAAGGGGCAGCTATTCAAGAAGTTCAGAATTTCATACTTCATGAATATCATGTGTTATATGATCTCAAATATAAGTTATTTATTAACTTTATTTTTCATCATAATTGCCATTTTAAGAGGATTATATCTTGTAATTTCCATAATTTATGCGATGTTAGTTTCACTGTGAAAGCTTCAAATATCGCCCGAATCTTCGGGGCCGCTTTATTGGCTGGCGTGCCCCAACTGAGTCAGTCTCAAGTCTGCGAGGATCTCCTGAACCTAACCTTCAGTACGAATTCTGGTGACATCGCCAACCACGCGAACGTCAGCAACATTTCCCCGTGGGTTAATGGTTCCGAGACCCTTCCGGATCCGTTTGGATTTGGGTTTTGCTACATGCCCGACGACGACTTCGGCAACGGTTACGCGGGTCTTACTGTACCAGCCGGGACTTATGGATGGATGTGGGGATTCGAAGGCAGTTTTGATGTGACTGGTTCGGACATTTGGGATGTCTGCCAGATTTCGTTCGACTACGACGTCTTGGGTCACAATGGAGAGGCCTCCCTGGACCTGTCCTTCGCAGGCTGGTCGGGGAATGCCCCCTTCCATCGACAGGGGTGGAAGGAAGCGGCCCCATCTTCACGCCGGTCAATATTGGCGAGGAAGCGACGGGCACGGTCACCTTCGACTTCTTGACTCACACTCTGACGGTCACGCGCGATGGCTATGCCGACTACACCACCGGCTTCGTCGGCTCGGCACCCCTGGCAGCAGGCACGCACCGGATCGACATCCTGACTTCAAACACCAAGCCGGGCTCAGACGGTGCTTTTGATGCCAACGACGATTCCGCAGGCTCAGCCACCGACGGCTTCTACCGCATCGATAATTTTCACGTCATTGCCCAGCAGGTCCCCGAGCCCTCCTCCGCTTTACTCGGCGTTCTCGCTGGTGGTTGGTTGGGATTGCGGCGGCGGCGAAAGTAAGACCTGCTGCCGAGAGATTTTAGGATTGCAGCGAGGCAGGAGGAGTGAACTCGTTGGGGAGCTATCGCTTCCACAGAGCATCGGCTGCCCGCGAGTACTGCTCCCAATCCCAGCTGGTGATGTTGTGGGGGCCGGTGCGGAGGTGGTAGCGCACCCAAGAGCCGACGCTGCGATCGGGGGCGGGCATCTCAGTCACCTCCAGGCCCGGTTTTCCCAACAAAACAAACACCGGCTCCGCAGCGAGGGCGGCGAGGAATTCCCCCCGCGGATCCGCCCATTCATCCTCCGTGGCACTGGCCACGCAGAGCATGCGGGGCGCGATGAGGGCGAGCAGTTCATGCTGATCCACCGGGCACTGCTGCGGGTTGGGTCCATAGCGGGTGTATGTCTTCGTGAACCAATGGGGAAAGGCACGGGTGATGATGGCGGGTGTCTCGCCAAAGTCGCGATATTTCAAGGCCGCGCCACCCTCTCCCGAATCGTTGGAAATGACGAGCCCGAATCGCTCATCGGTTACACCGGCCCAGAGAGCCGTTTTGCCGAGACGCGAGTGCCCCACCACAGCGGCGCGTGAGGCATCCACCCCCGGCACATCGTTCAGCGCATCCAGCATGCGGGAAAGGCCCCAAGCCCAGGCGGAGATGCAGCCCCACTCTCCCTCCTGCCACACGTGATCTGACCCCATCACGGCACCGCGGATGCCGTCCTTCCAGCCGTCCGCGTGATCCGGCTCTATGTCTCCACAGTAGGCCGTGGCCACAGCGTAACCGCGAGCCACCATCTCTGCGAAAGGCCAGCGGCTGCTCTCCGTGCCACGGCTGGCTTCGGTAGCGTAATTTTCGACGACGCCTTTTTCCTTGGAAGGCCGCATCCAGGCTGTTGAGATCGGCAGGTCGGGCTCGGTGGAGACCGCGTGATTGCCGCCAAAACTCAAACCCAAGAATACCGGAGCCGCCGGTGCTGTGCGTGGCTGATAGACGAGCATCTCGATGCCGCGAAAGGCTGGAAAAGCTGGCAGCGTGATGCGCACCCGCCGCCGGATGGCCTGCCCATCGAGGGCATCCTCCTTCGTCTCCAGCAGCTCGGTTTGAATGGTCCAGTCCGCCTGGGGCAGGGCTCCATAGACATGCTCTTCAAACAGGCGCAGCAGCTCGGGGCGGCGCTGGGTGGTCCACTGCTGGGCGGTGGTGACGGCAGTGCCGTCTTCCATTTTCAGCGGATCCGGCAGCGTGTAGGGCGGCACGGCGGATTCATCGAAATTACCCTCTCGGGCGGGAGCGTCACTCATGGAGGCGAGCCAACCACATAGCAGGGAGAACAGAAAGGAAAAGCGCGGGATCATGTGCGGCATTTCATCGGCATCGGCGGCGCTTGTCAATCCACCAAGCCAACAGGCCCAGAACAATCAACCCCGCCGCGATCCCGATGCCCCACATCGGCTCGCGACGCTGAACCGGCGCGGGAGGCATGGGAGGCTGCGGGCGGTGCAGGCGCGTGGGGGCATCTCCCGCGACGAGGATGCGCCAGCGGCGGTCTTCCCTGGGCACGCCAGGTTGATACTCCCACAGCAGCGCATCCAGCCAGCTGCCCTTGCGCACGCGCAGCAGCAGCTCGCCCTGCGGCGCGGTCCCTTCCCACTTCACCGAGAGCAGCTGGTGCTGCGCAGGTGATTGAGGGCCACCGACTGAGACCGCTCCCAGGGGTGCGTCCGCATCCCAGGCCTGCAGATTTTGCCACTGCAAATCCGCCGTCTCGGCCCATGGATGCCAAACCCCATCAGCACCCGCCATCTCCACCAGACGACTGAGCTGATCCCGCGCTTCTTCCGCGTCGTTGAGCAAGGGGTTGCCGCCGAAGTCCACGGTGGACTCGAGCCGCAAACGCCCCTCAGGCAACCAATCCAGCCGCAGCAGAGCCCACTCGACTCCGTGACCCGCTGCGGGGACGGCGGGCAGCAGCGCCAGCGCCGCCACCCATCCGGCAGATTTCATGCTCGCAGACGTTCTACTTCCGCGTCCATTTCAGCACACGGCCAAACTGGTTCCACTCCGCTTCCAGCACATTGCCTTCGCGATCAAAGGCCACGCCGTGGGGAGAGGTCACCACGCCGGTGCGCCAGTCCGTCGGCGGCACCTTGGGGGTGTTGGTTTGACCTTCTGTGTCGTTGACGCCCAGAGAGGCCACCATGCGGCCTTCTTTATCCCAAACCGACACGCGACCCGCGATTTCTGCCACGCACATGAGGTCGCCATGGAAGTCGGCGGAACTCGGCCGGCGCAAGCCTTCATCGGCCACCACGCCGATCAAATTGCCGTCCAGGTCCGTGTGCAGCATGCGGTTGTTGCCGCGATCACACAGCAGCAGGCGAGTCGGCTCAAAGCGGCGATCCACAAAGATCTTGTGGCAGTTTTTCAAACCCAGCGCGCCTTTCTGACCGCCAAACGCTTTGATGAACTTGCCGCTGCGGTCGAACTGATAAATCCAGTCGATGCCGTAACCATCCACCACGTAGATGTCGCCATTGGGAGCCACGTCGCAGTTCGTCAACTTCAGGCCTTTGGGTCCAGCCTTGTCTGCGGGAAAGGCGCTGGTTGGGATTTCCAAAACGATCTCTCCATCCAGCTTGGCCTTGATCACCCGAGCCTCGCCCAGCACCGCGCCGTAGAGATACTCCGTGCCTTCATCCTCCACGATGACAAAGCCGTGCAGCGAAGGAGGCAGAGGCAGCGTCTTGAGGAAGCCACCGTCGGGTCCGTAAACCTGGATGCCCGCACCGGGATCCTGAACGCTGACGTAGATGTTGCCTTTCGAGTCCACCCGCACCTCGCCATGGCTGTTGCCCAGCGTTTCTTTGCCCGGCGGTGGCTTGATGAAGTCGGCCTCCAGCTGATAAGCCGCATCAGCAGCCAGCCCTGCGTGTGTCAGGGCGAGCCCTGCGAGTGAAGTGATGAAGAATCGATGCATATCGCGGCCATTGGAGCGTCCCCCGCGCCTCTCGTCAATGCCAGATCCCGAGGAGACCCGCATTCTTCGCGGTGGATCTTCCGCGCAAGATCGTCGTCCCACGCATCGTCGAATTTTCCTCGCACGACGAGGAGTGAGACGAAGAGTTTTATGTGAGGTGTCGATGCCTTCGCCGACCGCGCATCGGTCCCGCTCCTCAGGCCACACCGGCGGCGCGCAGGGCCAGCTCTCGCTGCGCCAGGGCCATGTCGGCATCCACCATAATCTTCACCAGCTCCTTGAAGGTCACCCGTGGCTCCCACCCCAGCTGACGTTTCGCTTTGGCCGGATCACCGATCAGCAGTTCCACCTCGGCGGGGCGCTCGTAGCGGGCATCATACTTCACGTGCTGGTTCCAATCCAGATCCAAGCAGGCAAAGGTCTCCTCCACAAACTCCCGCACGCTGTGGGTCTCTCCCGTGGCCACCACGTAGTCATCCGGTTGCTCCTGTTGCAGCATCATCCACATCATTTCCACGTAGTCCTTGGCGTAGCCCCAGTCGCGCTTGGCATCCAGGTTTCCCAAATACAGTTCCTTCTGCAGGCCCAGCTTGATCCGCGTGGCCGCGCGCGTGATTTTCCGCGTCACAAAGGTCTCGCCCCGCCGTGGAGATTCGTGATTGAAAAGGATGCCGTTGCTGGCGTGCAGACCGTAGGATTCGCGGTAGTTCACCGTCAGCCAATACGCATAGACCTTGGCGCAGCCGTAGGGTGAGCGCGGCCAAAAGGGCGTCGTCTCCGTCTGCGGCACTTCCTGCACCTTGCCAAACATCTCGGACGAGGAGGCTTGATAAAAGCGCACCTTTTCGATCAACCCCGTCTCCCGGATGGCCTCAAGAATCCGCAACGTACCCAGTCCATCGATGTCTCCCGTGGTCTCTGGCACATCAAAAGAAACCCGCACATGACTCTGCGCGCCGAGGTTATAGACCTCATCCGGCTTCAGCTGATACAGCAGCTTCACCAGCGCCACCGAGTCCATCAGATCCCCGTAGTGCAAAAAAAGGCGCGCATTGGCGGCGTGCGGATCTTGGTAGAGGTGATCGATGCGATCCGTGTTGAAGGTGGAGGCGCGGCGGATGATGCCATGGACTTCGTAGCCTTTGCCGAGCAACAATTCGGCGAGATAGGAGCCATCCTGTCCGGTGATTCCCGTAATGAGCGCTTTTTTCATAATTTTCAAATAAACATCGACCTTGAATATCGAGCAAGCAAAACCTCATCGACACCTCCCCTACTGGTTGCCACTGGTGCGCCGATCAAATCCGCGCAGGCTGGGCCATCATGGTTTCTGAAATCCTGCGCACCCTTCTGCAACTCTCCGAACCGGTCGGAATCATCTGGATCGGCCTGCTCCTCCTCACCCTCCGCCCCCTGCGGCGGCGTCCACGCCGGATCGATGGGCTTGCCGGAGCACTGTGGTTGCTGTGGAGCGTGGTCACTTGCTCGCCCCTAGCGGGGATGCTGGTCGGCCGCCTGGAGGCACCCTGGACCTCTGTCCGACTGGCGGACCTGCCTGAGTGCGATGCCATCATCAGCCTCGGCGGTGGGGTGGAGCCGCTGCCTCTGGAGCCCGCTGGCATCCATCTCAAAGACGCCGGAGATCGCCTCACCGCTACCCTCACTGCCGCCCGCGCCCGCCCCGCAGCACCCGTCGTTTTCGGCGGCGGGCACTATGTTTCTCACGATGGCCGCCAGCTGCCCGCCGCCGATGCGCTGCGAGATTGGCTGGAGGCATCGGGCCTCGTCACGCAGCCGGTTTTCAGCCTGGGCCTCTGTGGCGATACGCACGATGAAGCGGTGCGCACCGCAGCTCTCTGTGAAGAGCAGGGATGGAAGCGGGTGATGCTCGTCACCTCCGCGTACCACATGGCGCGGTCCAAGGCGGTGTTTGAAACGGCCGGCGTCACGGTCGAGCCCCTGCCGTGCAATTTCATGAGCCCCGCCAATCGCCTCATCGGCGCGCGCGGCCGCCTCAGCCTGCCCGGCAATGGAGGCCTCAATCTGTATGCCTTCTGGTTGCATGAGGTCGTCGGAGAGCGGGTGTATCGCTGGCGCGGCTGGATCCGCTAACCGCTGCGCATTCCCACTGGAAATCCCATCTCATCGCGCTTACCAGAGAGCCACCCGTCAGGGATCGACCACCTGGCCTACGGTGATTTCTCCCACTCCAACCCCATGTCCGATTCCACCACCATCCGCTCGTTCGAAGCCGTCGAAGCCGTTATCGCAGACATTCGTGCAGGCAAAATCGTCATCGTCACGGA
>JAGRPD010000222.1:9284-12796 GCA_020439875.1 Verrucomicrobiales bacterium | reverse complement strand
CTCATGCGGCAGATTGAAGGTCGCCTCCAGGGCCGGCCCTCCATCCCCGCTGTATCCCGTCTGGCCCGTGCCCGCCATGACCTCTAAAGTTCCATCTTGCCGAATCCGACACACCCGCTGGCCCGTGTACTCCGTGAACCAAATCAATCCGTCCGGCCCCCGAGTCAGGCCAAAGGGATTGTTGAGCTGCGCCTCCAGAGCGGGACCATTGGCTCCAGCCGCCCCCTTTTCCCCGGTGCCCGCCAAGTTGGAAATGGTCCACTCGCCCGCGAGCACCGCAGGAGCCGTCAGCAAAAGAAAAAGGAAGGACTTCATGGAAAATCGAAGCTAGGCAAACGTTCCACTTCCACTCACTCTTCCCATCATGCGTTGCCTTTTCTTGCTCCCCCTGCTGTCCCTCACTGCTGAAGCTCAAGTCGAAGTCGTCGCTGGCGTCCCCGCCACTGCGGCGCTGAGTGAGCCGTTCAGCGTCGATTTCGATTCTACCGGCGTACTGCACGGGATCGAGTTCACCAAGGACAATCGGATTTTCCGCGTCCGCGATGGGCAAGTCGAATTCATTGCAGGCGTGCCTCACAATGCGGAAAAGCAGAAGCCCGATGGCGAGGTTCACGATGGCCCGGATCCGCTGGCAGCGGTGTTTCACGGCATGCACGATCTGCAGATCACCGGGGAGGATGTGGCCATCATCGGCGATTCCTTCCATCATCGCGTGCGACGGATGGATCTGAAAACCGGCGCGGTTTCCACCCTCGCTGGCACGGGTAAAAGCGGATTCGAAGGCGATGGCGGCCCTGCGACTGAGGCCCGCTTCAACGTAACCATGACCGCCTGCCTCTCACCCGATGAGAAACGCATCTACATTGCCGACATTGGCAATCACCGCACCCGCATGGTGGATCTGGCAACCGGGCAGGTGACCACCGTGGCCGGCAACGGCCAAAAGGGCCTGCCCACGGATGGTGCGGAGGCTCTCTCCACTCCCATGGGCGATACCCGCGCGGTGACCCAAGCTGCCGATGGCACCCTCTACGTCCTCCTGCGAGGCGGCAATGCCCTGGTCGAAGTCAAAAACGGTCACGTCCGCACCGTGGTCAATGCCGCTGGAAAAAAAGGCTACTCGGGAGACGGCGGTCCAGCCCGTGACGCCACCATGAATGGCCCCAAATACGTGGCCATGGACCCCCAGGGACGCGTGCTCATCGCCGATGCCGAAAACCACTGCATCCGCCGTTACGATCCGGCAACGGAAACCATCGTGCTGCTGGCCGGCACCCCGCCTGAAGCCGCCGATCAGGTGGGAGCCACCCTCCTCACCACCGGGCTGCGGCGGCCCCATGGCGTCCGCATCGGTCCTGACGGCATGCTTTACATCTGCGATACATACAACAATCGCGTCCTGCGCGCTCCGTATCGGGATTGAGGCCCGTTCAGGGATACAGCGCCCCAAAGCCACCCCGTGAGGGCGAGGTCGCCCTCACTACAGCACCCATCCCCCCTCGGCGGTCACTGCCCGCCCCCACAGCCTCCTCCCCCCCAAGGAAAACTCACGTTTTCCTCTACGCCCCCCTCATTCCTCATTCTTCATTCTTCATTCCTCATTCCCCATCCCCGAAAAATCGAACTCGCTGGCGAATTTGGCTTGGGAATCGGGGCCGAATCTGCTACAGGCTAAAGATTCATCGTCACTCTGACTTCCCGCTCTCCTGAATGTCTGACCTTTCCTCCCCCCATCCATCTTCCAACCGACGGATTTTGCGATTCGCTCTGGTCGGAGCCGGGATGCTGCTCCAACCGTGCTGGATCTTCGCCGGGGGCAGCGGTTTATCGGGTCTCGCGGAGGCGGAAGTGCAGCGGCGTCAAACCCTCATCCAAGACGCGACGGGCCGCATCCAAGAGGGGCACCTGCTGCTGGAGCACGAAAAATTTGCCGAAGCGGTCACCGCCTTTTCTGAAGCCTACTCCAGCCTGCCGGAAGCGCCTCTCACCGAGTCTGCCCGCGATGCAGCGCGGGAGGGTTTTGCAGCTGCCTCCGTCGCTCGCGCGCGGGAGCTGGCCAAGGAGGCCCGCTACGCCGAAGCCAATCAACTGCTGGACGCCGTGCTCGCACCCGGCATGTACCCTGGATACGAAGCTGCCGTGGAGTTCCGCAAGCAACTGGCGGATCCAGATCGCTATCCACCTGCCTTGACACCCCAGCACATTGAGGCCACCCAGCAGGTGACGCATTGGCTCACCATGGCCCAGTCCCACTTCGAACTGGGTGACTACGACGCCGCCAATCAAGACTACCTCAAGGTGCTGCGCATCGACCCCACCAACACGGCTGCCCGCCGTGGCATGGAGGTGGTGGAGCAAAAGAAGGCCGAGTATTACGCCTCAGCACGGGATCAAACCCGCGCCACCATGCTCAACCAGGTCAACCGCAAGTGGGAAGATGGAATCCCTCCCGATCTCGCCACCACCACCGCCCTCGAACAAGGGCGCATCGCCTCTCTCAAAACGGAAGAAACACGGCGCGACCTCTTGGTCCAAAAACTCCGCACCCTGGTCATCCCCAGCGTGGATTTCCAAGGGGCCAGTTTGGAGGAGATCATGGAATTTCTCCGTGTCCGCAGTCGCGACGTCGATCCCGAAGGTCGCGGCGTGGATTTCATCCTCGATGTGCCGTTGGAAATTGCCTCTCGGCCCATCGATCTCAATGTCTCCAACATTCCCATGGATCAGTTGGTGCGTTACATCGCCGAACAGGCCGGGGCGCGCTATCGCGTGGAGCCTTTCGCGGTGAAAATCACCTCCCTATCCGAGCAATCCTCAGAGATTTTAACCAAGCGCTACAAGGTGCCCCCCAACTTCATCGAGACCAGTGCCACCGATGATGCGGCTACTTCCGGCAATGTGGATCCCTTTGCCACAAACACGACGCCTGCGGGAGGCCTCACCATCCGGCGACTCTCTGCCAAAGAGTTTCTGGAGGGGCGAGGTGTGACCTTCCCCGATGGAAGCGGAGCCTCGTACACCGCCGTGACCAATCAACTCATCGTCCGCAACACCGCAGCCAACCTCGAGATCGTGGACATGCTGGTGGAGCAAGCCGCCGCTGCCTCTCCCAAACAAGCCCGCATCACCGTCCGCATGGTGGAGGTGGATCAAACCAACATGCAGGAGATGGGCTTCGACTGGCTGATGGGCGCCTTCAACGTGCCCGGCTCCGATGCCCTCTACATGTCTGGCGGCACCGCGGGCAATGCGGAAGCCTCAGGTTCCCCGACCGAAAACTTTCCCATGTCCTACCCCGGTGGGACGGGCGTCGCTGTCGGCGTCAACCCGATGACCGCAGGCCTGCGCAGCTCCGGTGAAATCGTCGGGCGGCCCAAGCTCAACGATCTTCTGGGAGAAAACATCTCCCCTCCCGTGGTCAATTCCCGCTCTCCCGGCACCTTCGCCCTCACCGGCATGCTGACGGATCCGCAATTTCAAATGGTCATCCGCAGCCTCAACCAACGCAAGGG
>JAGRPD010000222.1:0-9189 GCA_020439875.1 Verrucomicrobiales bacterium | reverse complement strand
GAAATCCCCCAGCAGGTGGGAACCAACATCAGACGTCTGACGGTCGTGACTCCAACCGGCGTATCGAGTTCCGGGGCCAGCATGTCGGCACCGATCACTCCCTCCACGCCAACGACTTTTGAAACACGAAAAGTCGGCACGACGATCGAAATGGAGCCCATCATTTCGGGGGATGGACGTGAGGTGGAATTGCTCATCACTCCGAAAGTCACGCAGTTTGAAGGCTTCATCGACTACGGTTCCGACATCGACAACGTGATGCAGATGGGCGACTCGCAGTTCAACCAACCCGTCGATAACCGCATCATCCAACCCATTTTCCGCACCAACACCGTCACCACCGGCGTCAAAGTCTATGATGGAGCCACCGTCGTGCTTGCAGGGGTCAAGCGCGAGGATCGGATCAACGTCAAAGACAAGGTGCCGGTCATCGGCGACATCCCGCTGGTGGGTCGGTTTTGGAAAAGCAATGTGGACCGCGTGCAGATCAAAAACTTTGTGGTCTTTGTCACGGTGGAAGTGCTGGATCCCGCCGGTCAGCGCATCAACCAGGCAGCGGGCTCCGGCACCGAGCAGGCTGCCCTGAGCCCTTGAGGTTCCATAAAAGCCGCCTCATCTCCCGAAAGACGGCGGACGGTCCGGCATGATCCACTTGGTGCTCTTTCAACCTGAAATCCCGCACAACACGGGGGCTCTTGGCCGTCTCAGCCTCGGTACTGGAGCGCGATTGCACCTGATCAAACCGCTGGGCTTTTCCCTGGATGACAAGCACCTGAAGCGCGTCGGTCTGGACTACTGGAAGGAGGTGGACCTCCGAGTGTGGGAGGACTGGTCAGCATTTTTGAGCGAATCGGGTTGTGACATCAGCCGTTTTTTTCTCCTCAGCACCAAGGGCGGTCAGGCGCATTGGGATTTGGATTTCCGCAGCCCAGAAGATGTTTGGTTGATCTTCGGACCTGAGACTCGCGGCCTTCCCGCCTCCCTGCTGGCTCAGCATCCTCCCCGCGTGGTGCGCATCCCCATGCATGGGACGCGCAGCCTGAATCTCTCCACCGCCGCCGCCATCACCCTCTATGAAGTCCTCCGGCAGCGCCGCCAGGCGGGCCTTGCCGACGCATCCCTCCTCGACTGACGCGTTTTCCGCTTGGCGGCAGCCCGCATTCGAGCTTGTTTGACCGGACCTGTGAATCCTGACCTGAACGCCCCTGACTCGCCGTTCGACATGGCGCTACGCCCTGCCGACTTTTCGGAGTTTCACGGTCAAACCAAAGTGAAGGAACAGCTCCTCGTCATGGTGGAGGCAGCCAAGATGCGGGGAGAAACGCTCGACCACGTCCTGCTCTGTGGACCTCCCGGCCTGGGCAAAACGACCTTGGCCCACCTCATCTCCTCCGCCATCGGCTCCCGCCTGCACACCACCAGCGGACCGCAGATCGAGCGTGCGGGCGACCTCGCAGGCGTGCTGACCAATCTCCAGGAGCGCGACATTCTTTTCATCGATGAAATCCACCGCCTCCACCCCAGCGTGGAGGAGTATCTCTACCCCGCGATCGAAGATTTCCGACTGGACATCATCATCGATCAAGGCCCCAAAGCCCGCTCCATCCGCATCGACCTTCCGCCCTTCACCCTCGTCGGCGCCACCACCCGCGCAGGTATGCTGACCGCCCCCATGCGCAGCCGTTTCGGCATTCCCAACCGCCTCGACTACTACTCCGTGGACGAGCTGGCCCACATCCTGAAGCGCTCCGCAGGCCTGCTGCAGGTCGGCATCGACGCCCAGGGCGCTCAGGAGATCGCCCGCCGCTCCCGGGGCACTCCGCGAATCGCCAACCACTTGCTGCGCTGGGTGCGAGACTTTGCCACCGTCAAAGCCCGCAGCGAGATCACCGGCAGCGTCGCTGATGAGGCCTTGACGATGCGAGACATCGACGAAACCGGCCTCGATGAAATGGACCTGCGGATGCTCGAAGCCATCGTGCACAAATTTGATGGCGGCCCGGTGGGGCTGAACTCCGTGGCCGTCGCCGTCGGAGAGGATGCCTCCACCCTGGAAGATGTGCACGAGCCCTTTCTCGTCATGCAAGGCTTCATCAAGCGCACGCCNCGCGGCCGCGTGGCCATGCCCTCGGCCTATCGCAAGCTGGGCCTCACTCCACCCCTCTCTGGTCAGCCCGATCTCTTTCACTGATCTCCCCACCCCGTGTCATGTGGCAGGAACTTCTCACCCTCTGGAGCAGCATCCGCGATCCCGAGTACGCCTACTTGCTGCTCGAATCTCTGCCCCTCTACGGACTCGGGGCCGGGCTCCTGTTTTTGCTCGTCTCCCACTTGGCGGGGGAAAAAAAATCGAAACTCCTCGCCCTCGGCCTCATCTGTACCAGCTGCCTCAGCGTCTGGCCCGCCCAGGACCTCCGGGAACGCGCCGCACCGCGCGTCATCGCCACGCGAGATGCCACCCTGGCTCCGCTGATCCGCACCCAGACAGAGCGGCGAGCTAAGTCTGCCTGGGCCTACCTCACGCTCGCCGTACTCAGCGGCGTCACCCTCATCCTGCAGGCCTCCGGAAAAGGCAAAATGCCCCTGCTCCTCACCGCCTTGGCCAGCATCGCCCTGTTTTGGTTCAGCATCTGGCTTCACAAAAAGGAATGTGAGGTGTATCATCGCAACATCGTCAAATACCGCCCACCGAGGTAGTGCCCTGACCGCCTGCCGGATTCCAAACAGACCCCGCGCTTGGAATCGCCTTCTTCGCATTTTTCTCCGATCATCCCCTCACTATGCAAGCACTCGAACAACTTGGCATCGCCCTCGGCCTCGCCTCGCTGGCCGGGATCAACCTCTACCTCACCGTCTTCCTCGTCGGTTTGGTGATCCGTTTTGACTGGCTACACCTCTCCGCCGCTTACGCGCCGCTGGAGTCACTCGGCCATCCCTGGGTGCTCGCCGTCGCGGGCACGCTATTTTTGCTGGAATTCTTCGCCGACAAGGTGCCCTGGGTGGACTCACTCTGGGACACCGTGCACACCGTCATCCGCCCCGTCGGCGGCACTCTGCTGGCTCTGCAAGCCGTCGGTCAAATGCCGCCCTACGCCGAGGTCATCATCGCCCTCGTCGCGGGCAGCGCCTCCCTCACCACCCACAGCGCCAAGGCTGGCACCCGCCTGCTCATCAACCACTCGCCCGAGCCCGTCACCAACATCACCGCCAGCGTCGTCGAAGACGCCGGAGTCCTCGGCGGCACCGCGCTGATATTCTTGAGCCCCGTCGTCGCCTTCATCGTCTTCCTCGTCTTGCTGGTCGCTCTGTGGCTCATCTTTCCACGGCTGTTCCGCCTGATCCGCTCCTCCCTCTGGCTGGCCTGGAACAAGCTGCGCATGCCCGGCCGTCGCGAGCCCGGCGCCCTACCCTCCCGCCTTTCCACCCGCGTTCCCGCAGCCGCTCTGGCCCATCTCACCGCCGATTTTCAGGCCTCGGAAAAAGACGTGGACTGGTCCGCCGAAGCCCTCTCCGGCAAAAGCACCGGCCTGCGCGGCATGGTGCCCAACCTGAAGCTCCACCTCATCGCCCTCAAAGATCGGGATTCCCTCCTCATCCTCGCAGAAAAAACCTTCCGCGATCAGTGGCTCGCCCTCCCCATGGCAGGTGCCCGCTTGGAGGTTCAGTCCGGTTTCCTCAGCGATCAAATCACCCTCACCCAGGATGAACGCCGCCTCACCCTGCACCTGCCTCGCGGGCATCCCGATCGCCTCGAAGCCCTGCGGGAAAAGCTCGAAGCCCTCACCGGCACCCGCGCCTCCGAAGCCGAGGCCGAGACCGACGCCGAGGTCCTGACCAACGCCCTGCCCGCGCCCGCCAACCTCTGATATGAGTCCCGGTCTCCCCGTCACCACCGCCGCCACCATCCAGAGCTTCCTCATCGAGCGCCACCCCGACGTGCCACGCACCCGCGTGAAGCAGTGGCTGCGTCACGGGGCCATCCACGTCAACGGCAGCACCGTCACCCGCCACGATCATCCCCTGCAGCCCGGAGACCGCGTCGAGATCCGCAAGGCACCCGCCCCCCATCCCGCCACCGAGCAATTGCGCGGACTCACCTTGATCCACGAAGACGCCGACCTTCTCATCGTCGAAAAACCCGCCGGTCTCCTCTCCATCGCCGCCAAAAACGAGCGCGAGCGCACCGCCTACGCCCTGCTCACCGACTACGTCCGCACCCGCTACCGCGGCCAGGGAGCCCGCGTCTGGATTGTCCATCGGCTCGATCTCGACACCTCCGGCCTGATGGTTTTTGCCCGCACTGAGGAGGTCAAACGCCGACTCCAAGCCGACTGGTCCGCCGTAGCGAAAGACTACCTCGCCATCACCGACGGGCATCCCCCCGCCGATCGCGGCCGACTGGAGCATCAGCTTGACGAGTCCGATCCCTTCCGCGTCCGAATCGTACCCGCTGACACCCCCGACACTCGCCACGCCCTCACCCACTATCAGGTGCTGGAAAAAAACGCGCACCACAGCCTCCTAGAACTTCGCATCGAGACCGGACGCCGCCATCAGATCCGCGTCCAGCTCGCCGCCATCGGTTGCCCCGTTCTTGGCGACTCGAAATACCACCCCGATCATCCCCGCAAGGCCCGGCTCGCCCTACACGCCAGCCGCCTCAGCTTTCGACATCCCCGCACCCAGCAGCAGCTCACCTTTGAGTCCCCGCTGCCCGCCGCCCTTCGCAGCCTATTTTTGCATCGCTGAGCCTTCCCTCCCGCGTAGGATGCCGCGTGAATCCTCCACGCACCGTGCACATCGCAGGCGGCGGCCTCGCAGGGCTAGCCCTCGGAGTCGCACTGCGTCAGCACGGCGTACCCACCGAGCTGCATGAAGCCGGCAGCTACCCGCGCCATCGCGTCTGTGGAGAATTCGTGTCTGGCATCACCCCCGCCGAGCTGGAGACCCTGGGCATCGCCGACGACTTCGCCGACGCCGCACGGCCTCGCAGCACCGTGTGGTATGACACCACCCGCGAGCGCCTGCGCGCCCCTCTGCCGCAGGCCGCCTGGGGCATCAGCCGCCATCAGCTCGACGCCCGCCTCGCCCACCGCTTCGTCGAACTCGGAGGCCAGCTCCTCACCCGCAGTCGCGTCTCTCCCGCGACCGACCTCACCGGCTGGGTTTGGGCCACCGGTCGGCCACGGCGAGAGTCCACCTGGCTCGGCCTCAAAGCCCACTTTCTCGATCTACCCCTGAACGCCGATTTGGAACTCCACCTCGGCCACCGCAGCTACATCGGCCTCACCCGAGTCGAGCACGGTCGCGTCAACGCCTGCGGCCTGTTCCACCGCCCCCAATCTTTCGACGCCTCCCGCCGATCCGACCTCCTGCCGCAAGCCTGTGAAGAGGCCGGACTGTCAAAGCTCGCCGATCGCCTCCGGCACGCCAGCCTCGATGCCGACTCCCTCAAAGGCGTCAATCAATTCCTCCTCGGCTGGCAACCCGCCACCAACCCTGAGGAACTCCGCCTCGGTGACTTCGCCGCCATGACCCCACCCCTCACCGGCAACGGCATGAGCATGGCCCTGCAAAGCGCGCTCGACGCCCTCCCTCCCCTGCTCGCCTGGAGCCAGCATCGGCAAGACTGGCCTACCACCACCGCTGCCGTCCGCCTCGCTCAGCGTCAGCGATTTGGCGGTCGCCTGCGTTGGGCGCGCCTGCTGCAGCGCATCGTCCTTCATCCCACCGCCAGCCGCCTCAGCCTAGCCCTCCTCCAACGTCGAACCCTCCCCTTCGATCGCCTGTTTGCCTTGACTCGTTGAGGCAGGATCTCCATCCAGCAGACCCCTGCGTCACTTCTTCACCGGCTTCGGGGGCGGAGCGGTTCGTGGCGTCAAAAAGGAATCGACGAACGCCTTGTCCCCTTCGCAGCTCGCGCCGCCTTCCGGAATCGGAAGTCCCGCACTCCAAAGCACCCCGTTGATCACCAGACAGCGCATGCCTTCCCGCTCCCAGGCCGAGTGCGCGTCGAGCCCGCTGAAGCTGAAGGAACGCCCGCCGTCCGCCCGCTCAAACGCCCACGCCACCACGTCGGCCGCACCACCTTCCGGCGCACCGAGCTTCACCTTGCCCGACCACGCCAGCGGCGTGACGCCCTTCATCCCAATCGGAAATTTGAACCGGTTCAGCCAACCATCGTTGATCGCCCACGGCACCACACCCCGCGTCACGGCATGTTCGGGAAAGCTCTCGTGCACGCTGTCCCAGTGACCGCGACTGGAAAGTGCGTTGTACACCCCACCGATCCACGCCATCGACTGCGCCGCGAACTCCGGCGGATACTCCACCGCCTGATGCAAACTGACGATGCCGACCCCGCCATCGACCAGCCCTTGCACCAATGCCACACGCTCCGGCGTCGCAAAGTACGCCTGCTTGCCCGCACCATCGGTATAGAAAACCACCGCCTTCGTCCCCTCGAACACCGACTCATCCTCCGGCCAATCTTTCTCCACCAGCACCGGCTCCACTCCCGGCGTCTGCTTCAGCAGTGCCTTCATCAAACGGCAGCCACCCAGATAATCATGGTGCCCCATCTTATCCACCGGCTTCACCTGGCCAGCGATCAACACGATCTTCGCCCCCTGCTCCGCAAAGAGCGCTCCACCAGCAAAATTCAATCCAGCCAGAAAAATCAAAAACAGAGATCGGTCAATCATGGTGAGCAGCGAAAATCCAGACCTCCTCAACGTCGGCGGGTGCCGCCATTTGTCGGCGGATTGACTCACCGCCCACTCTTCTCACCCACGCGCAAACTCAACGCGTCAATCTCGCCCGCAGCTGACGTTTCATGAAATCGGCCGTCTCCGCCACGATCTCCGCCAGCGTCGGCTTCAGCGCACCCGTCGCCTCACGCCAGTTGTGGCCGGAGTTTTCCACGATCCTCAGCTCCACAGCAGCCCCGATTTCATCCGCCCTCTTTTTCATGTAGCGAGCCTGATGAACCGGAATGGTCGTATCCTGATCCCCTTGCATCATCAGCAGCGGCGGACTGTTCGGTTTCAAATGATTCACGGGGCTCACCTCGCGATAGGCCGCCAGCCGTTCTCCCGCACTCTCACCGCCTTTCAAAATACGCGGCCCAAACCGATCTCGAAAGTTCGCCCGCCCATCTGGATTGAAAAGTTCCGCGTTTTCAAAATCGCACGGCCCATACCACGACACCCCCGCGATCATACGATACCGCGCAGCCGCCAGCGCCGGATCTCCCGGCAACGCCTCAGGCGGCGTGAGCAGCAGCATCTGCGCGATCTGTCCGCCCGCCGAATCCCCAAAACTAAACACATGATCGGCATCCACCCCGTAGTCCGCCGCGTGCAGCACCAAAAATCGCAACGCATCTTTCGCATCGATCACGCAATCCCGGATCGTGGTGGAGCTACCCTGTTTCCAAAGCCGGTAGTCCACTGACGCCACGCAAAATCCCGCTTCGTTCAAAGCCTTCACCCCAAGGTAGCGCACGCCGCGATCTCCAATCGTTTTGTCCCCCGTCACCCACCCTCCTCCATGGGTGAACACCACCAGCGGATAGGTTTTCCCACGCTGAGGCACTTCAGGGTAATGCAAATCCAGAGCCAGTGGACCTTGATCCGTCGTCTTGTAAACAATATCAAAACGGACCGCGTCATCCGCAGCCGAGAGACCCGTTCCCCAAGGGACCGCGAGCAGCAGAGACGTTAACAAAACAGTACGCATAGCGAAAACGAGATTCGATCATCACCCTCTCGTCAACAAATCAAAACCACGCGCGGACGCATGGAGTTTGAGAAAAAGATCCACGACCTTCTCGATGGTCATGTCAACGTGGTCGAAATCGATCTGCTACGCGGTGGTCTCTCCGCGCGGGACCAACGCCATGGAACTTGGCCGCGTGAACCAGCTCAAATCATCGTCTCGCGGGCAGACCGCAGGAGCACGGCCGAGGTCTATCCCTGCCCTCTGCGTCAACGCATTCCCGCCTTTTACGTACCACTTCGCAGCCATGAGCACGATGTGGTGCTCGACATCCAACCGCTCCTCGACGAGTGCCATCGCCTCGGTCGCTACTGGCAACTTCGCTACGACGAGCCCTCCGCCGGACCCGTCTCCGAATCCGATCTCGCCTGGGCACAGGGCATCGCCCGCGAGGCCCATTTGATGGCATGACCCATCTCAGGATGGTGCCGCCCATTCCCGCAGCCATTCTCTCCTCCGGCGGCCAATTCCCCCGGTTGACACCCCGTCCCCGCGACGGTATCCCTGCTTTCCCAAAACAAAATCCACCCCACACTCCCCCACACACTCATGGTCAAAATCGGCATCAATGGTTTCGGGCGCATCGGACGCCTCGTATTTCGTGCAATCTGTGATCAAGGCCTGCTCGGCAAAGAGATCCAAGTCGTCGCCGTCAACGACCTCGTGCCAGCGGACAACCTCGCCTACCTGGTCAAGTATGACTCCTCCCAAGGCCGGGCCAAAGAAGAGGTCTATTCCAAAAAGAGCAGCCCTGACGTGGCTGAGGACGACATCCTCGTCGTCGATGGTCAGGAGATCAAATGCCTCGCCGTCCGCGAAGGCCCCGCTGCCCTCCCTTGGAAAGAACTCGGCGTGGACCTCGTCATCGAATCCACCGGCCTTTTCACCGCCCGCGCCGCCGCTCAAGGTCACATCGACGCCGGTGCGAAAAAAGTCATCATTTCCGCTCCTGGCAAAGACGAAGACATCACCGTCGTCATGGGCGTGAACCATGAGAAATACGACGCCGCCAATCACCACGTCATCTCCAACGCCTCCTGCACCACCAACTGCTTGGCCCCGATCATTCACGTGCTGTTGAAAGAAGGCTTCGGCATCGATGAAGGTCTGATGACCACCGTGCACAGCTACACCGCCACTCAGAAGACGGTGGACGGCCCTTCCAAAAAGGATTGGAAAGGCGGACGCAGCGCAGCCATCAACATCATCCCCTCCACCACCGGCGCAGCCAAAGCCGTGGGTCTGGCCATTCCCGAAGTCAAAGGCAAGCTCACCGGCATGGCCTTCCGCGTGCCGACTTCGAACGTGTCGGTGGTCGACCTGACGGTCGAACTGGAAAAGCCCGCCACCTACGACGAGATCAAGGCCGAAATGAAGGCGCAGAGCGAAGGCCCGCTCAAGGGCATCCTC
>JAGRPD010000221.1 GCA_020439875.1 Verrucomicrobiales bacterium | reverse complement strand
GTGCACATCGGTGCCACGTGAAAATCGGTAAACCGCACGCTCTCGTCATGCAAGGCATCCAGATGCGGCGTTCGCACGATGGGATTTCCGTGGCAGGAGAGATCTCCGTAACCTTGATCGTCCGTCATGAGGACGATCACATTCGGTTGGGCTTGAGCCAACGAGGCGGCGACTAGCGCGGCGGGGATGATGAGAGTGAGGGGATTTTTCATATCAATGCGTTGGGACCGGATCCGAAACCAATTGCGTCAGCGCTTCCCGCACCCGTGCGGCAGCCAGTGGGTTCATGATCAAATACCGATCGCGGCCTTTTCCATCTGCCGCATAAAACGTGGCTCCATCCTCCGTCACCGTCACTCGCCCTGGGGGCGAAAGCTGAAAATATCCACGATCTGGATACGCCGCCTGCAACACCGCCGTCAGATCCCAGGTCGGCCGATCATGCGGCTGTTCCGGCGCGTAGGCCAGGTAGGCCTGTTTCACGAGGTTTGGCGACGGCTTTTCAAAATCCTCCACCACACTTTGCCACGGAAACGTCGCCGCAATGCCGATCTCAAAACCACTCCACACCATTGGCGTCGGCCACCGCTGCGCCACCATCCGAGCCGGCAGCACATCCTTGAACACGTTGTACTCCCGGTAGCGATTGTTGAAATGGATCGTCTGAAACGCTCCCGCCATCACCACCAGCTGCTTCACCTTTTTCTTCACCAGCTCCTCCCCATTGAGCACCGAGACCTCATCCGGCGCACTCTCCAGCAGCGCGGCCAGATTGTGAAAAAATCCCACCTGCACCAGCGTGACACTGCGATCCTCCTGCGCCGCCAGCGTCCGCCGCAGCAACGTCACCGCATCGGCAGCCTCGGCCCCACTCGCCACATCATGGGGATAATCCTGCGCCAACTGCAAATACGGTCTTGAAACATCCGGATTGATGCCACCCCGCACGGCTCCGACCGGCACATCGGGCCGTCCGTAAAACGTATTCAGAGCATCGATGAAGGCCACCGACTGAGGATGATCCTTGGTGGAAGTGACCGCCAGCAGCTTCGTCACCCCCCGCCGTTGCAACCCATGCAGCATCGCCAACGCCAGCACATCATCCGTGTCATTGCCCATGTCCGTGTCGAAAACCACCAACTCCCGCGCCTCACCCTGCGGCTCCCGCAGCGCCATAGGCGGTTCGGACACCAGCTGCACCAGTGCCTCCCGTGTCCGCTCCGCCTGCGCCGCTGTCAGGGTCAAAAAACGATCCCGTACCGACCCCGCAGGCGCATCCTTCGGCACAGGTCCCTGCCATCCGTTTTTCCTCGCCACCTGAAACACCGTAAAGCCATCCGCCTCCACCCGCACCCGCCCCGGCTCAGACAGACCAAAGTAGTCTCGATCCCGATACACCGAGTACAGCACACTCGTCAGATCCCAGGTCGGTCGATCATGCTCCGGCCCACTGTGTTTCAAATACGCCTCCCGCACGATGTGATGCGGCACGTAGTTGAAATCCCGCGCAATGCTCAAGCGCGGATACGGCATCGCAATCCCGATTTCAAATCCGCTCCACACCACCGGCACCTCATCCGGCCACTGCTGCGCCAGCGCCTGCATCGCCGGGATGTCGTTGATGACGTTGGCCTCCAGGTAATGATTGTTGCTGTTGATCGTTTCAAACGCCCCGGCCATCACGGAAAGATGGTTCACCTTCCGCGCCACCAGCTCCCGCCCCCCTTTCGCAGCCAGTAGCTGCGCTAGATTCGTCGCCACCCCCACCTGGATCACCGCCACCGAGTGATCCTCCGCCGCCTCCAGCAAACGTCGCAGCAGCGGCACCGCCTTCTCCGGCTCGCGCCCCACGCCGATGTCATGCGGATAACGCCAATCATCGCCTTCCCGCTCGTTCACAATCTCCAAATACTTACTCTCTCGCGGCGGCAAATTCTCGCCCACACCGATCGGCAGATCGGGCCGACCATAAAACGTATTCACCGCATCCACAAAGGGTGCAGCCAGCGGATTCTCCTTGGAAATCGTCACGCCCAAAATCTCGCAATGCCCCCGATCCGCCAGTGTGTGCAGCATCGCTAGAGCCAAGACATCGTCGCAATCTCCCGTGATGTCCGTGTCAAAAATCACCGGCACCGCCGCCGCACCAGCCCACCCAGCTGCACCCAGCCACCCGACAACAAGACAGATCCATTTCATGTGTCTCCAGCAACGAAGCCACCCACCCCCGACTATCGAATTCCTTCACATCCCGCAGCCTCCATCCACCACCATCAACTCACGTCGGCG
>JAGRPD010000220.1 GCA_020439875.1 Verrucomicrobiales bacterium | reverse complement strand
GCCGTGGGGGGCGACGGAGGCGCACAATTATCATCTGCCCTACGGCACGGATGTTTATCAAGTCAGCGCCATCGCGGCGGAGGCGGCCCGGCTGGCCTGGGAGGGCGGCGCGCGGGTGGGGGTGCTGCCGACTCTGCCATTTGGTGTGCAGACGGGCCAGATGGACATTCCGTTTTGCATCAACATGAATCCCTCCACGCAGCTGGCGGTGCTGGATGACGTGATCGTCAGTCTCATCGCGGCGGGCGTGCCGAAGCTGGTGGTGCTCAATGGTCACGGGGGCAATGACTTCCGCCAAATGCTGCGGGAGCTGCAGTTCCGCCATCCGCGCCTGTTTCTCTGCGAGGTGAATTGGTTCAAGGTCCCGGTGGAAGGCGAGCCCTTCGAGCGACCGGGAGATCATGCCGACGAGCGGGAGACCAGCCTGATGCTGCACCTGGAGCCGCAGCTGGTGCTGCCGCAGGCGGAGTGGGGAGACGGGTCCACCCACGCCTGGCGCATCCCGGCGATGAAACAACGCTGGGCCTGGGCGCAGCGGGCCTGGACGCGGGCGACGAACGACACGGGCTCGGGTGATCCGCGTTTGGCCACGGCGGAAAAAGGGGCCGCTTACCTGGCGGCGTTGACACAGCAGATCGGCAGCTTTTTCCGGGATCTGGCGACCACGCCCGAGGCTGATCTGTACGAGTGAGGGCGGCTCCGTCTGCGGAGCGTCGGCTGCGCGTCACACGATGCGCTGGCCAGGGCGGCTCGGTGCGCTGGCGTCCAGGTGCTCCGCCATCAGAGTCGCGGCGGCATCCTCGCTGCCAGCGGCCAGGGCATCGAGGATGGCGGCGTGTTGCAGGTAGCCGCGCTTCAGATGGGCCTCGCTGTCGTTGCCCGCCTCATAGGAGAGGCGCTTGTAGCTCCAGCAGCGGCGTAGGGTCTCGCGGATGGAGAGATTGCCGCAGTATTCCGCGATGACCAGATGCAGCGCGTGATCCAGCCAGCGGGCGTGGGTTTGCCACTCCTTGCCACGGGCGGGACGTGCGTCCTCTTGCAGCATGGCTAGGTCCTCCAGCACGGCGGTCGGCACCCGTCCCACGCAGCTGCGGGTGGCCTCAGGCTCCAGCAGGCGGCGCATGCGGTGGATGTCCACCAGCCAATTCTCCGCGCCCTCCCGCACGGTGGCGCGCAGGTTCAGCGCCTGCCGCACCACGCCGCTGGTGGTCAGACGTCCCAGCGCCTGAATCACCGGGGTGCGGGAGACGTTCAGCTCCCGCGCCAGCTGGGTGGACTTCAGCTCGGTGCCGCCCGGCAACTCGCCACGAATGATCTTCAGCAGCAGGCGATCATGCACATCATCCGCGAGCGAGCGCTTCTCGGCGGAGTCGGTCCCGTCGAGCAGGAGCGGCAGCAGCTCGGGGTAACGGCGCGGGTTGAAGCCGGGCGGGTTCATGGTACGGAGTGTGGGCGTGGACGGCGGGATGATCAAATCCTGGTTGACAAAGAAGGCCATTTTGGCAAAGTGAATACACTTTCGGAGAATGTTCTTTGAAGGTCTCCCCAAGCCACCGCCATGAGTCTCGATCCCTCCGCTTCACTTCCTACCTTTCGCGCCGGCATGGTCGGCATGGGCATGATTTTTGACGAGACCTATGCGCCCTTTTTCCGTCAGGCGCGGCATGGCATCCACGATCCACGCTGCGGACTGTTCCGCGTCACTCTGGTGGGGGCGGCCACCCGCACGGGCCGCCGGGCCGAGGCCTGGCACGCGGCGCAGCCCGATGTGGCACCGGAGTTTCAAAGTCACGCAGGCACGGAGGCAGTGGCGGCCTTGCTGCAAAGCGGGGTGGATTTTCTCTGCGTGGCCAGTCCAGACGATCGCCACTTCGACGCCGCCCGTCAGGCTCTGGAGGCGGGCAAACATGTGCTCATTGAAAAGCCCTCCGTCCTCACCCTCGCGGAGCTGGAGGAACTGCAACGCCTGGCCCATCAGCACGGCGTGCTGGCCAAGGTGGTGTATCACAAGCTGCTGGATCCCGATCACAAACGCCTGCGCACCCTCGTGGCTGACGCGGTGCTGCAGCATGTGAACAACGGCTACTGCACGCTGCTGGAGCCCAAATCCATCTCCACCGGTCAGTTCGCCGAGTGGATCCAGGGTCGCAACCCAGGCACCTACGTCGCGGTGCACTACATCAAGCTCATCGACTTCACCTTCGGCGGCCACCTCATCAGCGTCAGCTGCACCGGACAGCGCGGCATCGTCGGAGCCGCCGATGGTGACACCTGGGACAGCACCCAGCTGCGGCTCACCTATCGCTACGACGATGGGCGCGATGCCGTGTTCGACATTCACACCAGCTGGGTCACACCGGATAACTTCCCCGGTTACGTGGAGCAGGAGGTGCAGTTCCGTTTTGACAACGGCGTCTGGAATGGCCACAGCCGCAAGCGCGGCATCGAGTGTGTCATCGAGGGCCGCACCCCGCACGAGCTGAAGACCTCCATCAACACCCACTACAACGGATCCTGCCTCGAGCCCTGGGGCGAGCGCCGCCAGCGTGGCTACGGCGTGGAGGTGATCGAGCGTTTCGCCCGCGAGGTGGCCTACGTCGAAGCCGGCGGTCCCGCCACCGAGCGCTCGGCTCGCCTCGCTGAAATGCGGGCACTGCATTACAACGACGTCGCTTCGGATCGCCAAGTCGTCGCCGCCGTGCAGGCGATGGAAGCCATCCTCCGGCATCACGCTGCGGGCCGCCCCCATGCGGTGGTGGAAGTCAACGCCGCTGAGGGAGGCCTGGTGCTGCGGCTGCCTGGCGTCACCGAGGCCGAGGTGCTGCATGGCCCTCGCGTCTGAGTTTTCCCCTCCGTCCCTTTTTCCAAACCTGCCCGTTTTACCATCCATGAGCACCCCACAGCCTCCTGCCACCGACGCGCCCTTCATCCAGCATGCCGGTGAGACCACCTCCAACAGCTGCCGCCATCTCACCGCCGACACCGAACCGCTGTGCCTACGTACCCGCACCCCCACGCTGGCCGTGCTGGCCCGCAGCTCGGGCAGTTATCACTTCACGCCCGAGGGGCGAAAGCTCGCCGACTTCACCTCCGGCGTCCTGGTGGCCAATCTCGGTCATCACCCACGGCGCTGGTGGCAGCGGGTGATGCAGCACATGGCGCTGGAAGGTGCCGCCGGCTCGGACGGCTACGCCGAAGCCGTCACCCTCACCGCCTACAACGCCGTCACTGAGGTGGAGGCCGAGGCCAACCGCCGCCTGCTGGCCAACCTGCACGCCCAACCTGGCGGCGCGCGGATGCAGCAGGTGCTGTGGGCCGCCAGCGGCAGTGAGGCCATGCAAAAAGGTCTCTGGGCCGCCCTCGCCAAGCGCCCGCAGGGGGATGGCATCCTGCTGGCCACGCGGGGAGGATTTCACGGAAAAAAAGGCCTCGCAGGTGCCGTCACCGGCAGCGAGACCGACAAGGAGCGCGACCCTCGGGTGCGATTCATCTCTTTTCCCAAAGCGGAATGCGCCTCGATCGAGCGGCGTCGCCAACCCATCGATCTGACCTCCTACGCCGCTGAATTGGAGGCCCTCAAAGCCGAGTTTGGAGATCGACTCTGCGCGCTCATCACCGAACCCTACCTCGGCGGCGGCGGTTCCTACCATCCGCATCCCGAGTACCTGCAACTGCTGCAACGCTTTTGTCGCGACAACGACGTGCTGTTTTTCCTCGACGAGATCCAGTCCAACTTCGGTCGCACCGGTCCCATGTACGCCTTCACCCACTATGGCCTGGAGCCGGATCTGGTGGCGCTGGGCAAGGGCATGGCCAATGGCATGCCCGTCGATGCCGTCGTGGGCCGAGCCGATGTCTTTGCCCGCCTCAGCTATGGAGAAGGCTCTGATACCTGGAGCGCGCACCCACTGGGTTGCGCCGCCGTGCTGGCCACCTTGGACGAGTTTGAGCAGACCGACGTACTGGCGCGCGGCCTTCAGCTCAGCGCCGTCATTGAGGAAAACCTGCAGCGTCTCGCCCAGCTCCCCACCGTCGCCGCCGTGCGTGGTGAGGGCACCGTGTGGGGCATCGAATTCGCCGCCGTGGGCGATCTCAGCGCCGAAGCCGTGGCTCAGGAAGTGGTGCGGCGTTGTTATCTCGGCGATGACAAGGGACGCGCCATCCACCTGCTGGGGCCGCTGGCCGGTAAGGTGGTGCGCATCGCCCCGCCGCTCACGATGGACCTGGATGAAGCCCGCGAATACTTCGCCACCCTGCACGCCCTCACCGCAGGCATCGCCTGAGTCCACGCCCGCTTTTCCACTCTTTAGGGGGGAGCAAACCGAGCACGACGAAGCCCGGCTCAGGAGAGACCAGGCCACTTTGAGCCGCCGTCAGCAAACGTAGCTCGATCTCTCCCGAGT
>JAGRPD010000219.1 GCA_020439875.1 Verrucomicrobiales bacterium | reverse complement strand
TCTCCCTGCGAGGAGAAGCCCTCAAACCAGCCTTTAAAAAGCCGCCTCAGGAGCAGCAGACCCGCCAGCGAGCTGGCACCAAACCACGCCATCTGAGTCCCCAAGGTATCCGCTAGCCCGAGGGAAACGGCCAGCGCCGCGACCCAGGCTCCGATGCCGAGAAAGACCAGAATGACGCCTGGCACGACGAATTCGAGAAGCACGAGGACCAATCCAACGATGAACCAAAGAGAGATTGCATTAAAGGCCATGACGAAGGGGATTATGAGAGACAAATCTGACTCCGCAATTCTTCGATGCGCTCTTTTTTGGAATTTGGAGCATTGGGAACCTGCGATCGCGACCCAGCGCGCGCCTGGTTTGAGAGCTGGTGGCTCCCCTGCCCTTTCCTTTCGGCTTTGCCGCTGAAAAATTAAAAGCCCACGACCCAGAAGGCATCTTGGGAGACGCATTGCGCTTCTTCCAGCGTCATCCAGCGCTCGGTGTAGCGCTCTCCCCAGCTGTCACTGAAGGCGATCTCTCCGGTGCTTTCGTTGTATCCGATCACGAGCACGACGTGCGCTGAATCGTGGTCTTTGGCCAGACTGGCTTTGGCGCGGATCTCTTCCGTTTTTTTCCTCCAAGCGTCCCAGTCAGTGACGGTTTTGCGTTCTTTGGTCCGCTCGTTGGCGGTGGCGTTCCATTCGTCCGAGCTGAAGAGCGCCCAGATCACGGGCACGCCGCGGTCGATGTGTTTTTTGATGTCGCGCAGTTTGAACTCGCTCCGCCATTTGTCGAAGGAGCGGCCTTTGTTACGGATCTCGGTCTCGACGGCGTCGAGCATGCGATCGACGCTGGTGCCGCCTCCGAGCTGCGTTTCTCCGGCCATGGCGAGGAGGTACATGTCTGCGGAGACGCCGAGATATCGCATGGCCCGCTCCGCTGTGGCGGGAGCGCAGTAGCCTTTGGGACCTTGATCCACCATGGGGATTTCTTGCAGCACCACATCTCCGTTGGGACGTTTTTCGATGTTGTTTGCCGCAGCGGCTCGGATGACGGCGTCATTGACGCGCTCACTGCGGCCTCCTTGATCGGCAAAGGCCTGGGTGGCGATCTCGACGCCGACGTATTCATCTTCCTTTTCCGTGAGCAAAAGGGCGTGACCGCGCCAGTCCCAACGATGCACGGTGCGGCGGCCTTTGCCTTCACCAAAGCGTTGTTTCACGGGCTCACCCAGCAAGGCGGAGAGTTTTTCGGTGATGGTTTTGACATCGGACGCCATGTCTTCATTGAGGTATTTCAGCGCCTCTTCCACGTCCTTGGGAGCCTCCCGATCGAAGTGCTTTTCCGCGCTACCCGCCGCCCCAAAGCTGTCTCCTTTGTTGGCAAAGACGATAGAAATACGGGTGGGATGATCGCTCTCACCGTAAAGCGCGACGGTGAAGGGCCGGGCTCCGAACAACCGCGCCTCAGCGTCGGGATAGGAGCGGTAGCTGCACTGGGTCTTGGTCTGGGATTCTCTTTTCAAATCGAGACGGGAGGCCACCTCGGTGACGTCGGCCTGCCACAGCACGGACTCACCAAAAAGCGGTGCTCCAACGGCCTCATTGATTTTTTCCACCGGGATTTGGTCGCTGGCACTGGCCTTGGTGACGAAACCTGACTGGAGGGCCGCACCGGCGCGGCGGATGAACGTTTGATCTTCCTCCGAGAAGACGGTGAGCGCCAAGGTGTGGGTTTGGCCATTTTCCATCTTGATGGTGGCCTGATCGTTTTCGAGGCCGACCAGTTTGGCGCGGATCTGCTGGCCCTTCGCGTTGGTGAAGGTGCGATACTCCTCCGGTGCGGCCTGCAGGCCCTGAATGACGAAGGAGATCAGGACCAGCGCGGGCAGAAATCGACTTAACTTCATGGTGCAAGATGTAACGAATCCCGGCAGCAGAAACAAGCGCAATTCAACAGGAGCCAGTGCGCAGGTGAACCGGGAAAGCGAGGGTCTCAGCATCCGGTTTGATTTGCGCTGGCAGCCCCTCCATGGGTAAGCGCTGGTTTTGAGCCAAAAAACTGCCAATCCGCGCAACCCGCCCGGACAACGAACGTTCAACCTTCTTTCCTCCCCATGTCTCCCAGCACCGCCACCCTGCTCCTACCCACGCCAGCTGCCGCCTGGTCCCTGTGGAAGCCGCGCTCGGAGGCGGCCTCCGAGGAGCTGGATAGCCCGGCTGATTGGCGGGGTACGACCCGTGCTTTGGTCGTCGGCCTGCCCGCCACGGCGTGCCGCACCCTCGGGCTGGCGCTGCCCCCGGCGGAGCATGACGTGCTGGAGCAGATGGTGGAGACGCAGCTCGAGCGGCTCGGCCTGAAGACGACGGGCGGCGCGCTGCCGCACCGCTGGCACCTGCTGGGCCAAACCAGCGGCCGCATGATGATCAGCGTGGATGTACTGACGGAGCCCTTTCCAGCTCATTTACTGGCCGAACACGCAGCCGACTACGTGGCGGCGCTGCGCCTGCTGCGCCTGCCTGAGCAGCGCCTCGTGGTGGTGGAGGAGCAGGCCGAATGGGTGGTGGCCGTCGGTCTCAATGGTGCCCTGTTTCGCAGTCACATCATCGGTCCGGCAGGCATGTCACCGAAGGAGCTGGGGCATGAGCTGATGCTGACTCATCTGGCTTTGCAGGCGCAGGCGGCGTTTCCTGCGATCGAGGGCATCACGCTCGTCGGACGCGGTTGGGAGGCGGACCGCGTGGCGGAGGCAGCGGGTCTGCCCGTCACCACCACAGAGGCCCTGCCCCGCGCCCATGAGTGGCGCAGCCCTGAGACCGCCCCTTTGCTACCTCTGGAGGTGCAGGAAGCCCGCGCCGCGCGAGTGCGGCGGGCGCGATGGCTGCGGGCCGGAGTCTTCGCCGCGCTGCTCTATGCCTCGCTGGTGTTCCTCGGCTACGCGTACATGAAGTTTCAAAACGGTCGCCTGGAGAATCTGCAGGCTCAGATCGATCAAAGCAGCACGCCCGCCGCCGAGGCCCGCTCCACGGCGAGTCGGTGGAAGGCGATGACGCCCGCGCTGGAGCCCACCCGTTTTCCCATGGTGATGCTGGCGGAGATGACCAGCCTGCTGCCACCCAGCGGCATCGTCATCCGCCAGTTCAGGACCCGCGTGGGAGAGGTGGAGATGCGCGGAGAGGCCCGCGACCCCCAGCTGGCGTATCAATTCTTGGAGGACCTGCAAAAGCAACGCATTTTCAGCCAGTACGAGTTGTCCATGCCCCAGCCATCGGTCCGTGATGGCAGCGCTAGCTTCCGCATCCAGGGGAAACTCAAATAGACTCCGTCATGTCGTCGCGCGCTCTCTCTTCCCGTGAAAAAAGGCTGCTCGCAGCCTGCTTCATCGTGCTCATTTTGATGGCATCCATCATCCTCGCACGCGGCTTTTTGGATCGCCGCACCGCCCTGTTGAGCCGCATCTCCAGCCTGGAGGAGCAGCAGCGGGAAAACGAAATGTGGCTGGCGGATCGCGCCTTTTGGGTGAAGCGCGCCAACTGGCTGGAGGACACCATGCCCAGCACCGAGAGTCTCGGTCGCGCCCAGGGCCAACTGCTCGAAGAGATCCAAAACGCCGCGCTTGATCGCAAGATCAAGGTCGAGCAGCAGACCCTGCTCGAGCCCGAGACCAACGGCAACTACCGCGAAGTGGCCGTCAGCCTGCGACTCTATGGGGAGCAGACCACTGTTTTGCAGTGGCTCACCACCCTGCAGTCTCCAGAGAAATTTCAACTCATCAAAGAACTCGACTTTGAGCTGGACACCCGCTCCCGCGAGCCCAAACCCCAAGCGCGCTGCAACCTCACCGTGGCCCGTTGGTTCAAACCTGAACCCAGCGCCTAATGCGCGCTCGCCTCATGAAGCTCCCCCTCCAGCTCTCCCTGCTCCTGCTCACCTCCACCAGCTGGCTGGTCGCGCAGGAAAGCAGCCCCCCCGCAGCAGATCCAGCCGCTGCATCCGCTCCCGTCGCCGACCCCGATCTGCCCGCGCGGTTTGATCCCACCACGCTCTCCAGCCTCGTCCAAAACCCGCCCTTCACCCGTTCGGTGAATCCCTCCGACTCCCTCGTGCTCACGGGAGTCGCCTACATCGAGGGCAAACCGGTGGTGACCATTTTGGACACCGAGACCAAACAATCCTTCGTCGTCTCTGAAAAACCCAACGCCAAAGGTTGGACGTTGGAAGAAGCCCCCGCTAGCCGCGATGTGAATCGCATCTCCGCCCGCGTCTCCATGGGTGGCGAGGTCGTCACCCTGCGGTACGATGAAAACGCCCTGAAGGCCAGCAAGAAGGATGGCGAGCGACGCGACAGCTCCCGTCCCAGCGGCGGACCTCCGCCTCCTGGCGACGGGCGCGGTGGTTACGATCGCTCCCGCGGAGGTCCCTCCCGCGAGGACGTTGAGCGCTTCCGCTCCCTCTCCTCCGAGGCTCAGGAAAAATTCCGCAAAGTCCTCTCCGACAACCGGGAGCGCCTCATGAACGCCACCCCCGAAGAACGCAGTGCCTACATCCGCAGCACCTTTGAGCGCATCGAAAACGAAGACAAGAAACGCTAGCCGCACCGCTCCTCCTTTGATCCTCCCGATTCCGTCCCCCTTTCCCCGCATGCGATTTTTCCCCACTCTGACCATCACCGCCGCCGTCCTCTTCGCCAGTGGCGTGAACGCCTCCGCGCAAGAAACCAGCTCACGCCCCACGCCGGAACAGCGCCTGCAGCAGACCCGCCAGGAGACGGATCTCCCCCTGCCCAGCGTCACCCCCGGCAGCGACAGTGGCCGCCCCCTGCCCGAGCTGCGACTCCTGGCCCAGGCCAGCAGCGGCAATGAAGATCGCCCCCAACCCCCACCGCGAGATCCGAACAGCAGCGACGATCAAGCTCGCCCCCAGGGTGATGGAAGCCCCGGACCAGGAGGCCCCGGCGGACCAGGTGGGCCGGGAGGTCCAGGCGGAGGTCGCGGTTTCGGAGATCGCGGTTTTGGCAGCCGGCGCGGAAGCTTTGGCGGCGGCTTTGGCGGACCACCGGGAGCCGGCGGGCCGGGAGGTCCAGGAGCTTCCGGCGAAGCTCCGCTGATTCAAATGGAGGGAGACAAGGTCCTGCTGCAATTTCCCAACAACCCCGTCACCGATCTGCTCTCCATTTACGAGCGCCTCACCGAGATGACATTGGTCAAAGACACCAGCATCTTTGAAGGGGCCAGCATCAGCCTCGTCACCCCCGTCCCCGTAGCCAAAGATGAGGCCATCCGCCTCATCGAAGCCGCCCTCCTCACCAACGGCTACGCCATCGTGCTCGATCCCGGTGGCACCAGCGCCCGCATCCTGCCCGCACGCAATCAGGCCTCTGGAGCCGTGCAGTTTTCCCATGGCGTGAGTTTTTATCAGAGCCCCGCCGATCTCCCCACCGGCGAGACCATCGTCACCTACTTCATGCCACTGGAAAATCTGGCCCCCGAAGAAGCCGCTGAAATCCTCGCCAATCACGTCGGCCTCTCCGTCTATGGCCGCATCACGCCAGTGCTCACGCCACCCGGCCTGCTCCTCACCGAGAGCGCCACCATCGTGCGCCAGCTCATCTCCATCCGCGAGACCATCGACGGAGCAGCCGCCGGAGCCTCCGTCGTGACCAAATTCATCCCGCTGGAATACGCCGACGCCACCGTCGTCGCTCAAATCATCCAGGCCACCATCGACGCCCAAGCCCAGGAGCAGGAAAGCTCCGGCATCACAACCTTTCGCGGCAGCCCCTCCTTCGACAGCCGTGGAGGCTCCTCCGGCAACGAAAAAGAGCGTCCTCCTGAAAAAGGAAAAAACTCCGACAGAAGCGAATCCAACTCTGGCAACAGCGCCGCACCACCGCCTCCCGCTCAGGTCGTCGCCGACGCCCGACTCAACCAGATTCTCGTCGTCGCCTCTCCCGATGATTACGCCTACATCTCCAGCCTCATCAGCCAGTTTGATCAGCCTTTGGAGATCGAAGAACCCTTCGAGCGCAAGCTGAAGTACGCCTCCGCCATCGACATCCTACCCGCCCTGGTGGACCTCTTGACCGAGACCTCCAGCGGGACCACAGCCCTGCCTGGCGGCGGTCAGATTCAATCTCAGCGCAATCAACCGCAAGCCTCCTCCAGCTCCCAACTTCTGGGCGGAGTACGCAGCTCTCAGAGCCGTGGCGGACAGGTACTCTCCACAGGTGGTAGCGCTGTCGATGACCTCGGAACCAGCACCACCAGCGGCGTGGGCTCCCGGCCGGATCTCATCACCGGCCCCACCGAGGACAACGCGCCCGTCTCCGTCATGGTGGACAAAACCCGCCTCATCGCCGACCCCATGGCCAACGCCATCCTCCTCATTGGACGCAAGGAGCACATCGCCAAGGTGGACGCCATGATCGACAAGTTGGATCGCAAACCCGCCCAGGTCTATCTGGCCACCGTCATCGGGCAGCTCACGCTCGGCCAGGGAGTGGAAACCGGCGTCGATTACCTCACCAACTTCGCCAGCAGTCGCAGCGATGTCGGCGGCACCGGCAGCCTTTTTGTCAGTCGGGATGATGTCATCACCAACAACAACGTCACCGACCTGCGCACCAACCTCATCACCTCCGCCTTTGGCCCCGCCAACGGACTGAATCTCTACGGAGCCATCGGCGATGGCGTGGACATGTTTGTCACCGCGCTCGAGACCAGCAATCGTTTCAAGGTCCTCTCCCGTCCCGCCGTCTTTGCCCTCAACAACAAAAAGGCCACCATCACCTCGGGCCAAAGCATCCCCGTCCCCTCGCAGAGCACCTCCTTCGTCGGCAATGGTGCCAACTCCAGCAACGTCACCACCACCATCGAATACAAAGACGTCGTCCTCAAACTCGAGGTCGTGCCCCTCATCAATGCCGAGGGAGAAGTCAATCTCACCATCGCCCAAGTCAACGATACCGTCGTCGGTCAACAACGCGTTGAACCCAACGACATCCCCATCATCGGCACCGAGCAGCTCGTCACCTCCATCACCGTGCCCGATGGCAACACCGTCGTGCTCGGTGGCCTCATCTCCGAGGAACAAAAGCGTGACAACCAAGGCGTACCCTACATCAGCCGCGTCCCACTTCTCGGCAAGCTCTTTCGCAAAGACACCGATTCCACCGCACGGCGGGAGCTGATCATCTTCATCCAACCCCGCGTCGTCACCGACCAAATGAGCCTCTTTAACGCCTCTCATCAGGAAGACCTGCGCTCCGGCGTCGGCGCGGATGCCGCCGCCCGCTTCCCCACCCAACTCGATCCCGTGACTCCGCCCCAGCCCATCCTCGAGGACGATCTCAAACGCAAAGGCACCTTTTTCTCCCGCCTCTTCAAGCGAAAGGAAAAAAGCCCCCCAGCGCCAAGCCCCGTCCCCGCACGCTGAAGCGCGAATCACGAAAACCTGGGGCTGCATCGCAGCACACCGGGAGTGAGAAAAATTCGTGTACCTTCGTGTCCATTCGTGGTTCTCACCCTTTTCAGACTCAAAATGAGTGCGAGCCCTCCGCATCTCTTGACCACAGCATTGGAACATCGGAGCGTGGGGAATGCCGCTGTCCGCCCCCGCCTCACCGAAATCGCCAGCTCCTCCGGATTTGGAAATCAAAGATGCTCAACTCATCTTCAACCACGTTTGGAAGGATCTGGAGGTCGAGTACGGACGGGAAGGCCTCAGGTTTCCCAAGGAACTCATCCTCCTCGGCGGCGCACCCGGCGCGGGCAAAGGCACCAACACCAGCTTCATCCGCAACCTGCGAGACATCTCCGCCCCACCCATCGTCGTCAGCGCCCTGCTCGACACGCCTGAAGCCCAGAAAATCAAATCTCAGGGCGGCATGGTCGGAGATCGGGAAGTGGTGGGCATCTTGTTTCGCAAACTGCTGGAGCCCGAACAGCAAAACGGCGCGATCCTGGATGGATTCCCGCGCACCAAGGTTCAGGTGGAGTGTTTGAAAATGCTGTTCGATGAGATGCTGCGATTGCGGCGCGAGTTTGCCGACGGGCCCCTGGCAGCCAGCTTCAAGCAACCGATGTTCCACATCATGGTGCTGTTTGTCGATGAAGCTGAGAGCATCGCCCGTCAGCTCAAGCGCGGGCGGGAGGTCCTCGAGCACAACGAAGAAGTGAAACGCTCTGGCCTGGGGGAACTCTGGGAGGAGCGCAACACGGATTTCAATGCCGACCTCGCACGCAATCGCTACCGCGTCTTCAAAGAGAAGACTTATGACGCGCTGGTCTCCCTGAAGGAGATCTTTCACTACCACTTCATCAACGCGCAAGCACCGCTGGAGAAGGTGCAACAAAACATCATCCGCGAACTCGAGTATCAAAGCTCTCTGGAGCTAGATCCCCGCACCTTCGATCAACTGCGCGACATGCCACTGGCCAGTGAGATCGTCCGTCATGCCCGGCAGGATCTGGTGCGGCGGCTCGATGGTTACATGGTGGAGACGCCCGATCTGATGCAGCAGGTGGTGGATTTCATCAATCACAAGATGATGCCCATCATCGTGCGTCACGCCATCTCAGGCCGTGCCGACATCAACACCGAAGACGTTCTGTTTCACAATCCTCAGGCGCTGGCCATCTTGATCGATATTTTCTCCGAACGCGGCTATCACGCCACGGCGGATCTGCATCGCATCGAGATCCCGGAGCGCGTGGACCTCACGACGGGCGCGGTGCAGTGCCGGAAAAAGAAGGTCTTCCGCTTCCGCATCATTTTCAAAGGATCCGAAATTCGGCGAGGCTGATCCACCGCAGCGGACGACCTCTTCAGGCGGACTCCGCACGATGCACCACCACCTGCTGAAACGGAATCACCCATCCATGGCGGTTGGCCGAGGCAACACAAAGACGCTGCATCGCGCGGTGCAGCTTTTGATACTTGTCCGCCACCTCACCGACGAAATCCGCCAGCACCTCGTAGTCCAATGAAGAAGCACCTGCAGCGCGGAACTCCACCTGCAAATGCCGCAGGTTCTCTGGACCGACCATTTCAATCAGCCCCTCCAAAATCTCCCTTTGCAAGATCTCAGGAATCTTGTCGAGACACTCCGCCTGATGGCGATAGTCCACACCAAAAACCGTGCTCACGCGGAAACCGCTGCTGAGATTGCGCGGCGTGAGTTCGTTGAACTGCACCGTGGTCATGGTGGAGCGGGAATTCCCCAGATGCACCAGCTGCACGTATTCCGGACCGAGTTCCACCACCTTGCCGATCGAACCATCCGCCAGCAGCACCCACTGACCTTCCAGCGCAGGAAACCACGGCTCGGAGGGATCGTGCGGACGAGAGCGCATCTTGGCCAATTGCTCCAAGGGCATGCGCAGCTCCGTCTCGGGCATAGCCGGATTGGTGAGTTTGGAAAAAACACGAATGGTCTCCACCAACCACGGTACGCCATCGATCACCACCCGCTCCCCTTCTCTCACCTCGCCGACATTCAGCAGCAAACGTGCCTGCGAGTAAAATCGCGGCAGCCCGCCCTTCGCCGCCAGCAGCATGGCCACGAGTCCCACCAGCGCCAGACCTAGCAGCACCCAGTCTCCACTCAGGTACAGCACGCCCAATCCCGCCGCCGCCGCACCCAGCGTAGTGAGTGCTAGCCAGACGACGTTGAAAACCCGCGCGGGAAACAGCAAGTGCTTGCGCTGGTGCCAGGGGCTGAAACGAATCACCCACGCGTGTATCCAGCGCAGGCCGAAAAAAGCGATGACGACGGCGAGAACAGCGAGCAGCAAGTTGACCCCGCGAGAAAGGAAAAAGCCCTTCAACGCCGTGGTCACCGCACCGAAGACCGGCCCCTGCTCCGCTTCCAACTCCCGCAAGCGGAGTTCCGTCACTTGCTTTTGACTCTGCGCCTCGGCCAGGCGGGTGCTCCAGACTTTTTCCAACTCACTGAGGGGCGCGAGCAACAGGTTATCCTTCCGCTGCGCCGCCAGCTGCCGCATTTCCCTCAAGTGAGAGAGCCCCGCCTCCACCCGGATCACGTCCTGGTCCGAGGAACGAATCTCGCCCCGCAGTTGCTCGACCATGCGAGGCCGCGCGGTCACCTCTTGCAATTCGGCCATCAAAGGTTGCAGCAGCTCGGCCATTTGCGATTGCAGGCTGGCGTCCCCCGTCTCCGCCTCCACCTCTTCCTGCGCCTTGCCACTGAGGTTCAAGGCCACGCTCTCGAATCCCTGCTCCTGATCATCCGCCCGCTGTTTGAGAGCCGCCAGCTTGGTCTCCAGCTCCTTTTTTGTCACCTCATCCTTGGCCGCCGCCAACTGCGTTTGCAGCGTCTTTTCTTCATCGCCCAGCGCCTGCAACGCCGCCGCCACCGAGCGCAACGCGGCATAAGAAGCCTCGACCTCGGCACCAGGATCCGCGCCAGTCTCTCCTTTGCCACCGGACCCCGTCTCCCCCCACGCCCCCCCAAACCCAACGCCCCAGAGCAGCACCACCAACCACCACCCTGCAAGACCACGTC
>JAGRPD010000218.1 GCA_020439875.1 Verrucomicrobiales bacterium | reverse complement strand
CGGGGTTTCACCCGGCGGAGGCGGTGGCAGCGCTGGCCCTGGAGGTGGGCACAGAGGTCCTTGATGGCCGACCGGAGGTGCTGGGCTACTGGGCCAACTCCGATGCCCACCACGCCGTGAAGCTGCCTGCAGATGGTCGTGCGCTGGGGCAGCTGCTAGAGCGTGCTCGGGTGGAAATGGAGGCGGCAGGTTTGCGCATCGGCGCGCTTTGTCCGCACGCCAACGGGACGGCGTCGAACCGAGTGGCGGAGAGCGCCGCGCTGGAGCGAGCATTTCCTCGAGGCCAGGTATCGCGCCCCTCGCTGCATCTGATCAAGCCTCAGACGGGTCACGCATTGGGTGCTAGCGGACTGCTGGAGGTGGCGCTGCTAACAGCGGGACTACGGCGGGGCGAGCTGCCGCGTAATCTGCCCGGGTTGACGCCGCCCGCAGCGGATTGGCAACTGCCCGACCATCCGACCCAGGCGAACGGGGTCGTTCTCAAAACCGCCATCGGCATGGGCGGGCACAATGCCGTCCTGGCCTTGCGCGCAGGCATCGGTGCGCAGGATTTTTCGATGCCTTCAACCTGATCGACGATTGAGAGGCGGCGGACGAATCCTCCCGCAGCAGCTTCTTCGTCCGATGGAAATGGCGTCCAATCGGAAGGCTGGAGGTTCCACGTTGACATTTTCCTGCACGCCTCGTAGCCTTCTTCACGGTCAAGAGGTCCGCCCCAGCGGACCGTGAAGGCATGGTCCTTCCTTGGCCGTATTTTTGTGCCATGTTCCTACTCTACGTTGATGAATCTGGCCACGCGGCCGATCCGCTCCAGGAATACTTTGTGCTGGCCGGGGTGGCTGTTTTTGAGCGTCAGGGCTGGTGGATTGCCAACGAGCTGGATCAGATCGCGGGACGCTTCGACCCTGCGAACCCTGGCGAGATCGAGCTGCATGGTTCGCCCATGCTGCAAGGGCGTGGGGCGTGGAAACAGCATGACCGAGCCAAGCGCGAGCAGGCGATGAAGGATGCTCTGTCCGCCCTGACGCAGTCTCATCCCAGCAACCGAATCTTTGCCTCAGTGGTGAAGAAGGCGGCCATCTCACCCGCCGATCCCGTAGAGCATGCTTTTGAGCAGATGGCGAGCCGCTTTGATCGCTATCTCGGGCGGCTTCACAGGCGTGGGGACACGCAGCGCGGGCTGATCCTGTTCGATAAGTCGTCCCATGAGGCATCGCTGCAAAAGCTGGCCCACAACTTCCGCACGCTCGGACATCAGTGGGGAGTGCTGCGCAACCTCAGTGAGGTGCCGGTTTTCATCGACAGCCGCGCCTCCCGGCTGATTCAACTCGCCGACTTGGTATCGTTTGCCTTATTCCGCATGTGGGAGAAGAAGGACGACCGATTTTACAAAATCATTCGTGACCGCTTTGACACGGAGGGGGCGACCGTTCACGGCCTGCATGTGGCTACCTGACTCCGCTGTGCGCAACACGGGACGTTGAACCTTGCTTGATCGGGTGAGTGGCGTTGGAAAAGTAGGAGCCGGAACCGATGGGATTGGAATCCGTGCTTGAATTTTCTGGGAAAAACGGATTGCTTGGTGATCTCCTCTACAACCCCATCATCTACCCATGAACTCCAAATCCCTCCTCTCTGGTGCCGCTCTGGCACTTGCCCTCGCTACGGTTCCTGGCCTGCGTGCCGAAGACGTTGATTTTCAAAAACAAGTTCTGCCGATCTTCGAGAAGCATTGCTTCGAGTGCCATCAGGCTCCGCGCTACGATGACACGGGCCGTCTGAAGAAGCCCAAGAGTGGCCTTCGGATGGACAATCCGGAACTGCTGCTGGAAGGTGGCGACGGCACCGATGCGGACGGCGGTGAGACGGGTGTGGCACTGACACCTGGTGATCCCGACAAGAGCACCATCTACACGTTCATGATGCTGGCCGACGACCATGAATACGTGATGCCTCCGGAGAAAAAGGATCGCATGACGGCGGAAGAAAAAGAGGTGGTGAAGCAGTGGATCGCCCAAGGGGCCAAGGTGGGTGATTGGAAAGGCGCGCCGAAAGAGGTGACCCCCACACCCCCTCAGTAAGCGGGCTCGGGTTTCTTCAATTTGAATCCTTGTAGAAGGCGGGCCCTCGGGTTCCGCCTTCTTTTTGCACACCATGAATGCCCTACCTCTCAAAGAACTGACGGCCTGGATGGACTCGGAATTGCGGGTGCGCGAGATCGCGGACTACGCTGCAGCGGTGAATGGATTGCAGCTGGAGAATCGCCTCGGGCAGGTGACGCGGGTAGCGGCGGCGGTGGATGCCTCGCTGCCGGTGGTGCGCCAAGCGGTGGCCGCTGGGGCCGATTTGCTGCTGGTGCATCACGGGCTGTTTTGGACGCCGATGCAGCCGTTGACCGAGAGCCGTTTTGAAAAAATCGCGACGGCGATGGAGGCGGGGTTGGCGATCTACAGCGCGCATTTGCCGCTGGATGCGCATCCGGTGCTGGGCAACAACGCGGGCATTGTCCAGGCGATGGGACTGGAGCCGACCGGCACTTTTTTTGACTACAAAGGCACTGACATCGGCCTGGTGGTGGAGGCGGAAATGCAGCGGGCGGAGGTGTTGGAGCGGTTCCGCCAGGCGCTGGACGGTGGGGCGGTGCACTTCTGTCCCGGTGGGCCGGAGGTGACGCGGCGTATCGGCATTTGCTCGGGCGGATCCGGCTCGGAGGTGGCAGCGGCGGCGGCGGCTGGGATCGATACCTTCCTCACCGGCGAGGGTCCGCATTGGAGTTACCCGCTGGCGGAGGAGCTGGGAGTGAACCTGCTGTATGGAGGTCACTACGCCACGGAGACGTTCGGTGTGAAGGCGCTGGCGCAGGCACTGGAGACGCGATTTGGACTGCCGTGGGAGTTTTTGGATCATCCGACGGGGTTGTAACTCGCAGCGTTGAGGGGATTTCATGCCGCTGCTGACTCCGGCTTTTTTCCAACGGGACGTCCTCGCTGTGGCGCGGGATCTGGTGGGGGTGGAGCTGATCTGGCGCGGCTGCGGGGGCCGCATCGTGGAGACGGAGGCGTATGCGGCGCAGGGAGATCCCGCGTGTCACCTGGTCACGCGTCCCAGCGCGCGGTCGTTTTTTGCCGACGAACCGGCGGGGGCGGCCTACGTGTACCTGAACTATGGCATGCATTGGATGCTGAATTTCCAGGTCAAAGGCGGCCCGCGAGACGGCCTCATTTTGATCCGTGCGATCGAGCCTCTCACCGGCCTCGAAGCCATGCGGGAACGGCGCAAGCAGGGGCTGCCTCGGCATCTGTGCAGCGGTCCGGGCAAGCTGGCGCAGGCTCTCGGCATCACGGGTGAGGATCATCGCACTCGCATGGTGGGGCGGGGTCGTGCGGCTCACTCCGAGCTACGGACTCTGCCTCGCGCGTCGGCCTGGACAGTGGTGGAGGACGTGCGGGTGGGCATCAGTGAGGCGGCGGATTTTCGCTGGCGTTTTCTCGCCGCAGATCATCCCTGCGCCAGTGTTCCATGGGGACGGGTGAAGCCGCACACACCGCGCAGGCGGGGAATCTCCCGGTCGAAGTGAAAGGCCCGCGCGATCTGGAGCGAGTATTGCTTGCATGAGACGAAGCATTTTCCTTTTGGCGAGCCTTTGGGGCACTTTTGGGGTTAGCCCCGCGCAGGCGGAGCCGGAGGCGTTGCAGACGGACGTGCTCATCGTCGGAGGCACGGAGTCGGGCTGGGCGGCGGCGATTCAGGCGGCGCGGATGGGGGTGGAGTCGATCACCGTGGTGCACGATGGCGTTTGGCTCGGGGGGCAATACACGGAGCAGGCGCTGGTTTGCGTCGATGAAAACAAGGGCGTGGGCAAGGTGGGGTGGGCTCCCGATTGGCATCCGATGAAGCGTTCTTTCCATCGCTCGGGTTTGTTCAAGGAGCTGATGGACGGCATCGAGGCCTTCAACACGGAAAAGTACGGGCATCCGATGCCGGGGTTTCCGTTTCATGGTCCCACCACCTTTCGCCCGGCGGAGGCGGAGGCCATTTTCCGCCGCCTGCTGCAGCCGTATGTGGAGTCGGGCCAGGTGCGGCTCATTTGGGAGCACTACCCGGTGGAGGCGGAGGTGAGCGGAGATCGGCTCACGGGGTTGGCCTTTGCTCCCGTGGGCGGGCAGGAGCCGGATCTGCGGGTCCGTGCCGCGATGACGATCGATGCCTCAGATTGGGGCGATGTGGTGCAAGTCAGTGGCGCGGCGTATGAATGCGGGCCGGATCCTCAGGAGCGTTATGGCGAGCCCTCCGCGCGTCCAGGGAGCGAGGGAAATCCACCCAACGAGATGAACCCGATCACCTGGCCGATGATCGTGGCTGAGTCGGAAGGCGACACACCCATCCCGCGTCCGCCGCACTTTGATGATCGATATTTCCAGCGTGTCAGCCGACTCAGTCGGGAGGGGATGGGTGAGCTGAAATGGGATCGACCCGCGCGGCTCGGGGGTGTCCTCCACTGGCCGGATGCGGGCAAGGCCTCCCCCCGCCAGCTCTCCATCTACACGGTGCGGCGCATCGTCGATGGCGAGCAGAGCAAGGATGGAAAAACCAGCATCCTGCTGAACTATTCCAACGGCCAGGACTACCCGCTGGAGCGGCTGCCGCAGCACGTGGTGGATGCCTTGGAAAAAACCGAACCGGGAGCCTCGCGCAAGAACATCGTGGAGCTGACGCGGGCTCAGCGGGACATCATTTTCCAGGACGCCAAAGAGCACTCCCTGCGGCTGCTCTACCATCTGCAAAACACCGTGCATGATCGTGCTCCCGACAAGACGCACTCATTCCGCCACTTCCATCTCAGTGAGGAATTTGGCACCGCCGATCATCTGCCGTTCAAGCCGTACATCCGCGAGGCGCTGCGGCTGAAGGCCATGTACATGATGCGGGAGCAGGACGGGAGAAATCGCGATGGGAAGGATAAGACGAGCGCGCGGGAGCGCTTTTCCCACGTCATGTATGAGGACGGCCTGTTCGCCTGGCAGTTCCACTACGACTACCACAACACGGGCCGGGCGTATCTCGTGGAGGAAGGCGAGAGTGGACCGTGGATGGATTATGAAAAGGAAGGCCGCCACACCCGCAACGTCAGTGACCGCTGCTGGTTCCCGCTGCGCAGCCTCATTCCTGAGACGCTGGACGGCCTGCTCGGTGCGCAGAAAAACCTGGGCTACAGCAGCATCGTCTGCGCGGCCATCCGATTGCATGATCACGGGGTGCATGTGGGCCAGGCGGCGGGAGCCACGGCGGCTCTGGCGCTCAGCACAGGGCGCACTCCGCGTGCGATGACGGAGGATCGCGCCGCGATTGAGGCCATCCGCGCCGCTCTCTGTGGCGGCACCGATGCGGCGGTGCCCCTGTTGCTTTGGCCCTGGCGGGATCTTCCTGTGGAGCACCCTGCGTTTGTCGCCATCAATCGCCTCTCCGCCCTGGGTGCCTTGCCCATCGAGGCGCGGCAGGTGGACTTTCGTCCGGATGATGCCTCCACCGCTGCGTGGATCGAGGAGGTAAGCGCAGCGACCGCTCAGGCTTTCGGGAGCAAGCCTCTGCCTGCGGTGGATTTTTCGTTGCCGCCGACCCGTGGAGAGTACGCCATCGCCTGGTGGGGTGCGGTGCGCGATCTGGCACCGCGTCCTTTCGAGCGAAAATCGGCCACCGATGCCGATGCGGACGGCATCCCAGACGCCGAAGACGCCCTGCGTTTCACGCCGAATGAGCCCATCGTTTGGGCGATCGAAGAAAGGCCACTGGATCCCGCCAGCGATGGTCTGCCGCCCGCCGCTCCGAAGGCTGCGGGAGAGGTGATTCAAGTCAACTTCACGCACTCGTCTTCATCGGCAGTGAAAACGTGGAGCAGCGACCATGGTGCGCCTTTTTCAGAGGAAATCGGGCGCGGCTGGGATGCCGACTTGCGGCAAAACACGCGGCACCGTGGAGGGGCGGAGAGCAGCCTATCGGGGGACTTTGTGTTCACGCGGGACCGGGCGCGATGGGAGCAGGTGGTGCAGCCGGGCCGCTGGCGGGTGACGCTCTGCGTGGGAGACGCCGGGCATGAGCAATACGGCCAGCAGGTGGCGGTGGAAGGTCAGGCTCTGGTGAACGACGGGGCCACGGCGGCCGGCCGCTTTGAGGAGGTCAGTGCGGAGATCGTCGTCGGGGATGGGCGACTGACGGTGGACCTGGGGCCGCAAGACCACGGTGGCAACACCTGCATCAACTGGCTGCGGGCGGAGCGGCTGGAGTAGCCGCTGGGAGGCTACCGCACGTAGCGGCTGCCGGAATTGTTGCGGGCGCTGTAGTTCGGGATGGATGAGCCGCGCATGATTTGGCCGCCGCCACCCTGGGCATTTTGGGTGAAGGGACGGTAGAGCGTGCCGGCTGTGTTCGAGTTTTGGCCGACGCCCATGGTCGTCACCCCGCCAAACATGGCGTTGGGAGCGGTGATGGCCACGGGTTGATCCGGCGTGGGCAGCCCCATGGACTTGCGCTCACTCTGGGCCAGATCGTGGCGCGCCCAGGCGGCATCGCGGGCGTTTTTCTGCACCTGATTGTCGAGCGCTTGCTTGCGGGCTTGATACTCGTACTCATCAACCGCACCGCTTGCCCGCTGGCGTTCCAGCTCGTCATACTGCGGTTGGGCGCGCTGCTGGAAGGTCACTTTGTAGGCATCGAGATCCGCTGCGGTGGGCAGGGTGGACTGGCAGCTGGTCGCACACAAGGTCACGGCGGTGAGCAGCCCGGTGAAAACAAGTTTCTGGATCATATTCCCGGCATCGTAGCAAGGATGGCATTCGTTTTCAATGGCAGTAATGCCTGCCGATCCAGCACCTGCCACGCCAGATCCGTTCGATGCCGCGCTCGCCGCGCCCGAGGGGCCGCGTGGGTCCTTCATGCCGTATCCCGTGTCGCGGTTGGCCCCGCGCATCGTGCCGCAGGATCTGACGTCCTTCAAAACCCGCGGCATCAGCCGGGTGGAGCGTGCGCTGTGGCAGGAGCTGGTGGAGCTGCGGGAGCGATACTTGAAGGTCATCGATGCCTTCAATTGGAATAAGGTCCTCTACGAAAGCCACATGGGCTTTGAGCCGGTGGTCGGCGAGACCTATCATCTCTACGACGTGGGAGGGCGGCATCAGCTCAGCCTGATCGAGCCGCAAAAATGGCACCAGAAATGGCTCGGCAGCTTTCGCCTGAATGCGGATGGTCGCTGGCAGGCGGAGGAGCTGGCGGAGGATTTTGATCTGCGCGCTTGGGTGGGCAAGGAGCCTGAGTGAGGCGGCGGCTTCCGCTGCACCAGATTCGCGAGATTCGCGCAGCTTTTTCGACCCCGAAACCTAGGAAAATCAGGCATTGGCAACTGTGTGTCTGTAAAATAGTTGACCTTGGCGGATTGGCGCACCCTTTAGATGCGCTGAATCGCGGACGGGGTGCAGTTGGGTTTCTCGTTGCGTGGGGTGGGGATTTCGAGTCCTTTGGCGGCACGATGATTCCGGTGATTTCAACGGTGGCAGACCTGCGGCGATGGCGTGCGGCGGTGGGGGGGCGGATGGTTTTGGTGCCGACGATGGGGGCGCTGCATGAGGGGCACTTCACGCTGGTGCGACGGGCGCGAGAGCTGGCTGGGGACGCGGGCCGGGTGTTGGTTACGATTTTTGTGAACCCGCTGCAGTTTGGTCCGAACGAAGATTTTGAGGCCTACCCGCGCACGTTGGAGGCGGATGTGGCGGGATGCGCTGAGGCGGGAGCGGATGCGGTGTTTGCTCCTCCGGTGTCGGAGGTGTATGCGAAGGATCGCTCGGTGACGGTGCAGGAGTCGGCGCTATCCGGTCGGTTGTGTGGGGCCAGTCGCCCCGGGCATTTTGATGGGGTGGCCACGGTGGTGATGAAGCTTTTCAACCTGACGCAGCCGACCGATGCAGTGTTTGGTCAAAAGGATTACCAGCAGCTGGCGATCATCCGGCGCGTGGTGCGGGATCTGAATGTATCGGTGGAGATTCATGGGGCGGAGACGGTGCGGGAGGCGGACGGGCTGGCGATGAGTTCCCGCAATCGCTACCTGACGGTGGAGGAGCGGGCGCAGGCACCGGCGTTGCGTCGAGCGCTGTTGGCGGCGCGGGATGCCTGGCGGGCGGGGGAGGTGGAGGGTGCGCGGTTGCGAGAGTGGGCGCTGGAGCGATTGGCGGAGGAGGCTCCGCTGGGGCGGGTGGACTACCTGGAGGTGGTGGATGCGGCGGCTCTGACTGAGCTGCCGCAGGTGATGGCTCCGGGTGCGGCGGTGATGGCGGCAGCGGTGTTTTTTGGGCGGGCTCGATTGATCGATAACCTGATGCTGGAATGAGGGCGCTTTTTGGCGGATTGGGTTTGCTGCTGACTGCCGCTGTGGGGTGGAGCCAGCCGGTGCCGGGGGGTGACGATTCCCCTTGGGTGGAGGTTCTCCCGGGGACGTTGCCTTTGATCCTGACGGCTCCTCACGGCGGGGGGGAGCGCCCAGTCGGGATGGCGGCGCGGCGCTGGGGGCAGCGGGTGATGGATGCTCACACGGCGGAGCTGGCGCGGGAGCTGGCGGTGGAAATGGAGCGCCGCACCGGGGCGCGGCCGCATGTGGTGATCTGCCGCGTGCATCGTTCCCGGGTGGATTGCAATCGGGATCTGGAGGAGGCGGCACAGGGAGATGCGGAGGCAGCGGCGGTGTGGCGGGCGTATCACGCGGCGGTGGAGGTGGCGGTGGCGGAGGTGCGGCGGCAGCATGGGGGTGGGCTGCTGCTGGATCTGCACGGGCATCGCCACGAGGAGCCGAATGTGGAGCTGGGGTATTTGCTGGATGGGGCGGTGCTGCGGCGGGCGGATGCGGATTTGGATGGGGATCCCCAATGGGCGCGGGCCAGCTCGATCCGGGGGGTGGTGGAGAGCTCTGGGCGGTCGCTGAGTGCGTTGCTGCGGGGGCCGCAGAGTCTGGGGGGGCTGCTGGAGGCGGAGGGTCAGCGTTGTCTGCCGAGTCCGGTGCGGTCGGCTCCGGTGGTAGGTCAGGCCTACTTCAGTGGGGCGTACGACATCGCGAGGCATGGATCGCGCCACGGGGGTGGGGTGAGCGCAGTGCAGATGGAGTGTCCCTGGGCGGGGGTGCGGGACACGGAGGAGAATCGCCGCCGCTTTGTGCAGCGTTTGACGCGTGCGCTGGAGCACTTTTTTTCCGGGCCGATGAAACAACCGCTACCTCGCAAGGAGGGAAGTTAGGCGGGTGCTGAGGTGGTAGCGGTGTGCCGATTGTGCAGCAGACCGCGCAGGGCGGTGGCGGACATCATCGGCTGCAGCAGGGTCATGGCCGCGCGCAGTTGGGCGGGGCTGGCGCGGTGGGGGTCATGCACGACGAGGACATCCGTGGCGAGGGGGGCGAGGGGGGCGACGTCGGTGAAGTTTTTCAAAATGGAGGGGCCGTCGAGGATGATCCAGTCCACTTCTCTGCGGGCGCGGTCCATCCAGGCGCGGTAGCCATCGAGGAGGCGGCTGGTATCGTGAGCGGGTACGTCGTGTGCGGGCATGACGTAGAGATGGGACTGGCCGTAGCGCAGTTGGCTGAGGCTGGCGGCTGCGCTGCTGTGCCGCTCGGAGCCGGGATAATAACGATGCAGACCCGGAGCGGTGGTGTGGCAGTCGAGGATGAGGACGCTGCGCTGGTAGTGACAAAAGGTGGCGGCCAGGGCGGCGGTGGCGAGGCTTTTGCCTTCCCCATCCTCGGCGCTGGTGATGAGCAGGACGCCGCCGGGTCCGCTGCGGAAGAGGGCCTGTTTTTCCAAGAGACCCGCCAGCTGTCGCAACGCGGCGGCTCCACCTCGGGGTTCGGCCTGGAGGATCTCAGCCAGGACGCCGTAGGGTTGGCCATCTCCCTGCACCAGGGGGAGTGCGGCGAGCAGGGCGGGACGCCCACCGGCGTTGAGGGTGACGGGTGCGGTGACTGCGGGAAGGGATTGGCGCGGGGGCGGAG
>JAGRPD010000217.1 GCA_020439875.1 Verrucomicrobiales bacterium | reverse complement strand
AATCGAGAAACACGGCAAGCGACCGATTCTCGCGCAGCACGCGACGAAAGAAGGCGTGAGTCTCACCGATCATGCTGGCCTCAAGATGAGCGTCGTAGTCAGGGTAGATTTTTTGATCAGGAGGGAACATGCCGACCTTTCGCAGGCGCAGCCACTGGGTGGAAAAGCTGTCGGCAAAGCGATCCGCACGCGAGTCTCGCAGTAGGCGCGCGGCCTGCTGGGCACGCACGGCGGGATCTCGCAACCGACCGGCGGCCGCTAGCCGGAATAGCTCCTCGTCCGGCATGGTGCTCCACAGCATGTAGGAGAGGCGTGAGGCCAGCTCCCAGTCGGTGAGCGTGTGCCGCTGGGCCTGGGGATCTCCCTCGGTGAGGAAGAGGAAGCTTTTGGAGCAGAGCAGGGCGGCGAGGGCCGTCTTGTAAGCGGCGGCTGGGTTCTCTCCGGCAGCTTTTTCGGTGGTGATGATTTGAACAAAGGGTTCCACCTCCGCAGCGGTCACAGGACGCCGAAAAGCGCGGCGAGCAAAACGCATCAGCGTTTCGCGAGCGGCCTCGAGGTCGGCATCGGCGGGGGGAAAGCTGGCGATCCGAGCGGCGGCTTCTGCGGGAGTGACGAGGGGGCCACGCCAGCGGATGGAATCGAGGATCAAAAAGGGATAACGCGCATGGCCCGCTTCGTCGGTCAGCTTGATTTGCCAGGGGATGCGCCCGTCTTTGAGGCTGAGAAATGGAGCCGTGCCGTGGCGACCGGATCGCGGCAGGTTGGAAGGACCAGGGACATCATTGTAAACGGAAATGCTGGGCCGCCCGGCAGGCAAGTGAGCCTGAAAGGTCACGGTGATTGGATGGTCTTCGGCGGCCACTACGTCTTGCGCATGCAGCACGCGATCCAGTCGGGTCTCATAAACCTTGAGGCGCGGCGCGATGCCCTGCGCTGGCTTCAAACCACTGAGAGTGAATTCAAATTCATACATTCCCGCAGCAGGGAGCGCGTCGTTGACGCTGCCGCGATAAATGTCGCCGGGCCACATGTCATAACGCACCTGATCGAGGAGGCCGAGAGTACGGAGTCGCTCGCGATGCGGCTCACTGAGGTCTTTTTCCTCCACCGCACGTTTGGCCCGGGAGACGAAGGCCACGGGTTTGGAGGGAAAGGCTTCATCAAGGATGGTCTCTGCGGCGGCGAGGTACTTGTCGATGTTGGAGGGGGATAAGGTCAGGACGGAGCCGAGCCGGTCAAAGCCCTTCCACTCTGGGTCCTCGAGGAAGGCACCGGGATCCGCCGCGTCATAGCGCACGCCGAGCAGGTCGTAGAGAGTGTTGACGTATTCGTCGCGCGTCAGGCGGTTGTAGGTGACGCGATCCCGCGAGGCGAGACGCGCCGCCTCTCCCTCCTGCAAGCGAGCGGCGATCCACTCGACGAATTGAGCGCTTTCCTCGGCCTTGGGGCGATGTTTGACTTTCTCGGGCGGCATTTCTCCCGAGTTGATGCGCGTCATGAGTTCGAGCCAAGCCGCATTGTCTTCGAAGCCGACACGGGAAGAGAGGGTATCGATGCGAAAGTCGCCTTTGCTGACCTCCGCATCATGACAGTCGATGCAGTGCCGCTCCAGGTAGTCGCGCGTCGCAGGTGGCAAGTCCACGATGCCCGCCGCCGTTGCCGAGGTGGCGACAGCGAGGTTGAAAAGCATCCAGGAGGGGCATCCCATGAGGTTGAATACAAGCCGTTCCTCGGTCGGCTTTCAAGGAGAGTTGAGCGGGGTCCGCACCAAGGAGATCCAACCCGTCGCTACCCATCCTATCACCGGCAGATGGAACCGAAGCCACGATGCAGTGCCTGCACTGAGGCCTTGTGTTTTGAAGTGGACTCTCGCTCCACGAGAGAAATCGATTCTCGCCGGTGGTTGTAGAGGAAAACGTGAGTTTTCCTGGGTGGGTGGGGAGAAGATGGGCTGGAGGAAAGGTTGGTCCTCGGAATGAGCTTTGGTAAAAGATGGGGGGTGAAAAATGTTGATGCTATGGCAGCGTGGATGCATCCCTTCTCAGGAGCCGATCTGACAAGGTTCAAGTTAGAGCTTGAGGTGGATTGGGGGTTTTGCATTGCCAATCCAGGGTGTCGATTTGGGTGAGGACGTGGTCGAGATCGGTGAGGTTGAGGCTGGGGGTGTGCAATGGGCCGATGGGTGGGCGATAGCGGGTGGTGCGGTAGAGGGGGTCGTAATGAAGGTCGAGCAAAGAGGCGGTTAGATCAACCCATCGGCCTTCTTGGATGGCGGTTTGCCAAGTGTCCACGGTGGCGTGACTGTGGCGTTGACGTAGGATGTCGAGTCGCTGGCTCAGGTGGGTACGCCAGGCGGGATCGGTGAGGAAGTGTTGGTAGTCTTCCAGGAGGTGGTGGATGCGGGCGTCTCGGGGGAGGTGGAGTTCTGCGACGGGGGAGGCGATGAGGTTTTGCCAGAGGGGATCGGGGATGGATAGGTTGCCGATTTTTCGACTCTCGGCTTCGACATAGATGGGGATTTTGGGATCGAATTGCGAGAGGGTCTGCAGCAGGGCGGACTCGAAGCCTTTTTGAGCGGGCTGAGGGCGATGGGGATCGCGCCCGAGCAAAGAGCTTTTGTGGGCGGCGAGGTTTTCCAAGTCGAGCACTTGGCGTCCACGCTGGTGGAGGTGGTGGAGGAGCCGGGTTTTTCCGGTGCCGGTGAGGCCATGGATGACGCGGAAATGCAGGCTGGGGCAGAGGCGGTCGAGACTGGCGATGACGTGGCGGCGGTAGGTCTTGTAGCCGCCTTTGATCAGGGTGACGGGGAAACCGATGGCTTCTAAAATCGTGGCGAAACCGCGGCTGCGATGTCCGCCGCGCCAGCAGTAGAGGACGATGCTGTGATGACGTGGCAGGTGGGCAAAGTGATGGCTGAGGTGATGGGCGATGTTTTCGCAGGCGTAACGGGCTCCGAGTCGGCGGGCCTCGAAAGGGCCGGTTTGCCGATCCAAGGTGCCGACCTCGGCGCGTTGGGCGTCGGTGAGGACGGGGAGGTTGATGGCTCCGGGCATGTGATCTTCCGCGAACTCGGCTGGGGAACGGACATCAATGAGGCTGTCCGGTTTGAAGCTCAGGGGGAGCTGATCTTGCAAGTGCATGAGGAGAAAAAAGAGCGGATTCGCCGTCGGCCAGGGCCGAAGGGGAATCCGCTCCGAAGTGGTGGGCTTGTCAAGGGGTGGCACGCGGGGTGCCGCAGGGGTGCATCAGGGCAGTTCCTTGATGCGGATGTCCTTCCACTGTACGGAATAGGGGCCAGTGCCGGGCTTGATGCCGTGGACTTGGAGGCCGATGGTGCCCTTGGGATGAGATTTGAAGATGGCTTCGTTGGTGAGGTCGGCGACTTCGGTTCCGTTGATGTAGGACTTGATGGTGGCTCCGTTGGCGACGATGCGGAAGTGATTCCAGTCTCCGTTTTTCATGAGGCTGTGTTGATTGACGGCGGGGTCTTTGGAATTGGGCTCTGGGGAAAGCCAGCCGAGTCCAGTGGCCTCACCGTAGATGTAACCTGCCTGGCCGGGGGAGGCTTCGATCTCGCACTGAGGGCCGTTGAGACGATCGCCTTTGGGTCCTTTTTTGGGATCTGCGCCTTCGACGTGGACGGGGGTGGTGGTGGAGCGGATCTGACAGCCGGAGTTCAAGGCGTCATCGACTTTCACGTCGAATTCGATTTCGAAATTGGCGTAGTCTTTGTCGGTGCAAAGGAAGGAATTGGGGCTGCCTTCTTTGGTGGTGCCTTTGATGGTGCCATCCACGACTTCATAGGTGGCGGTGCCGTTGCGTTGAGTCCAGCCGTCGAGGGTTTTGCCGTCAAAGAGAGCAACCCAACCATCCTCCGCAGAGGCAGAGGCGGCGGTGCTGAGGGCGGCGAGGAGGAGCAGGGTGTGTCGAAGGGTAGGCATGAATGAAATGGAGTTGGGGGTTAGAGGGGGGTAAACGTGGGCTTATGTGGAGGATGTTTCAGCGATTTCCATGGAGGTGATGCTCGGGCTGGGGGGATGAGGGCTTGGCGAAGGGACAAAACTTCAGCAGAGGTGATGAATGAGGACATATTACTCTCCTGCGCTTTGCATGGGGCGGCGCGAGGTGCGTGGGTTTGAAAGGGGATTGAGATTTGGCCATTGAGGCGCAGAGTGGCGGGCTGAATGAGGACTGGATTTTCTGATGCGCAGGAGGCTCTGAGCTGGCTTTACTCGATGCAATGGCATGGGGTGAAGCTGGGGCTGGAGAATGTGCGGGAGCTGATGCAGAGGCTGGATCTGCCGGGTCCGCAGCGATTCATTCATGTGGCGGGTACGAATGGCAAGGGTTCGACCTGTGCCTTCGCTCACGCTTTGTTGACGCACGGCGTTGGGATGCGGGCGGGGCTTTTTACTTCTCCCCACTTGATGCACTTTTCCGAGCGGATTCGAGATGCGGAACGCTGTCTCTCCGGCGATGAGTTGCGCGAGGGCTTGGGGCGTCTGCGGGAGGTGGCGGAGGCGATGGAGCGAATGCCGACTTTTTTCGAGCTGACGGTGGCGCTGGGATTGGATTGGTTTCGGGCGAGGCAATTGCCGTGGGCGGTGCTGGAGGTGGGTCTGGGAGGGCGGCTGGATGCGACCAATGTGGTGACCCCTGAGGTGTGCGTGGTGACGTCCATCAGTCGCGATCACGCTTCGATTTTAGGGGAGGATGTGCGGCAGATTGCGCGGGAAAAGGCGGGGATTTTTAAGCCGGGGGTGCCTGTGGTGACAGGCCCGCAAGCGGAGGGGGTGTTGGAAGTGCTGGAGGCGGTGGCGCGGGAAAAAGGGGCGGCCTTTCACGTGGTGGAGGAGCCGTGGACGGGTGGGGCGTTGGGTTTGGCGGGGGTGCATCAACGCTGGAATGCGGCGCTGGCGGTGGCGGCGGTGCAGGCGGCGGGGTTTTCTCTCGATCCGGAAGCGGTGGCGGGGGCTTTGGAGGCGACGCGATGGGCGGGGCGTTTCCAGCGATGGGACGCAGGATTGGTGTTAGATTGCGCGCACAATCCTGATGGAGTGGCTGTGTTGACGCGGACTTGGCTGGAAGAGATGGGTGAGGCGCGGCCGGTTTTGGTGGCTGCGATGGCGGCGGACAAAGAGGTGGAGGAAATGACGGCGCTGCTGGGGCAGCTAAAACCTGCAGCTTGGGTTTTGCCGCGCGGGTTGGGTCCTCGATTATTGGCTCCGGAGGAGCTGGCGCGGGTGGTCCGGGATCACGCCCCTGCGGCGGAGGTGGTGGTGGCGGACTCGGTGGCGGAGGCGATTCAACGGGCGCGATCTCGTGGGGGATCGGTGCTGGTGGCGGGCTCGATTTTTCTGGTGGGTGAGGCGCTGGCGCAGCTGCAGGGGGAGGTGTTTGAAAAGAGCGCGCAGTGAGGTGGCGTCATTCAGCGGACGCATCGGTGGCGGTCTTGACCTCGAGCGGGGTGCTTGAGGTGGGGCCAGTGGATTGTACCCAGGTGTAGGAGCCAGGGGATTTGCCATCGACCTCGATCCATTCTCCTTTGAAGGCCTGGCTGATGTGGAGCTTCCACTGCTGGGTTTGCACTTCATGCAGGGCGCGATTGCTTTCTTTGGCCTCATTGCGCATGAGGAGGGTGCGGTCCTCGTTTTCCGCCTCGACGGTGCGTTTCACGTAGTCTCCCCAATCTCCACCGGGCACCTCACGCAGGCCGAGCAGGCCTCGATGATCCTCTCCGACGAAGCGATTGTTTTTGAGGGTCTGGATTTCGTCGGTTCGATTGCGCTGACGTTGGGCGGTCTCGGTGAGGGTGGTGAGTTCTTCTTTGTCTTCGGGCGCGTCACCGCTGTATTGATAGACATCGAGCCGCATGTTGAGATTGACTTCGATCGGCTCCGGAGTGGTGAGGGGAATGGCGGGCAAGGTCTTGCAACTGACGAGGCCCAGAGAAGTGAGAAGCAGCAGCGTATGCCGAAGGGGAGTGCGGCACTGGGTGAGGATGGGGAAATGGAGGGCTTTCATGGGTCCGATGCGGCGGTGGTTTTGGGGGGATCGGGCTGCAGACGATGATCATACACATTCACGTCGATGTTGCGAGAGCCGGTGGGGCCGACGACACGAAGATTGCCCTTGCCCTCCCGCCCGTAGAAACGCGCGCCGATTTGGGCGTCGTCGTATTCAAAGTCTCGCAGGGTCTCGAGGCCGATGCGGGTGACCTGATCGGTGAGGGAGGGAGCGACGCTCGGGGCGTACTCTTTGAGCAGGTCGTCCAAGCCGGAGATGACGAAGCGCCCAGGTTGCTCGCTGGTGACCTCGAGGTCGGCCTGATAAAGTTCGCTCGCATTGCCGGTGGCGATGACTTTGCCGCTGACGAGCCCGTCGAGCAGGAGGTAGGCGGGTGTCATTTTTTCGGTGATCTCGGTGGCGCGCACACGGGTGCCGGCGATCCAGCCATCCCAGGTGTAGTTGAGGTCATTGTAAATGTTGAACTGCCCGTCGATGTAGCCCTCGTAAGCCGCTCCGCCGAACTTTCCATACACGCCGTTTTCGTCGTAGGTGACGGAGAGGTGCGCTTCCTCGATGTGGAGTTGCTTCCAGCGAATCTGATCGACCCAAAAGGTTTCGGTTAGATTGTTGTCTTGGGTTTTGATGGGGAGATTGAACAGGACTTTGCCGCGCATGCCGCGAAATTCGAGATCGAGTTTCTCGATGGGATAGGTGTCTTTGGGGATTTCGAGTTCGGCGTCGAAGTGGCCGCTCTCGAGCCGGGTGCTGAAGCTGAAGGGAAAAGGCTGGCGGAATCCAGCGAGCGGGACGCCTTTGGGGGCGATGACGATTTTTCCACCTTCGACGGCGAGTTCTTCGACCGTCCAGCCCGGGGTGGTGCTGCCGGGAGCGGCGATGGCGGTGGCGGGGTCGGGTGAGATGGTGGTTTGCTTGGAAGTGAGTGCGAAGGCGGGGGCGTCGGTGTCACTGCGGATCTCGCCCGCCGCATATTTCCGGTAATAATCGACATACCAAAAGAGTGGCTCGCCGACGTAGAGGGTGGGGCTGATGACCTCAATGCGACGCAGCTTCGAGTGGAGGAGGTCGTCGAGGGTGAAGTGGACAAAGATGCTGCCGAGGCGGGCGACGGGGCGGAAGGAGCCGTAGGGGGCGAGAATGGTGAGGCCGGTGAGTTCCACTTTTTGCGGAGCGACGTGAGCGACGAGGCCCTCGGGTTGGAGCGGGGTGTCGTCGGCTTCAAATTGAACGTTGAAGTGGAGGGATGGCAGGCCGGGAGCGATCTTGTGCAGGGTGATGCCGAGGTCTTGCACCTCCACGCGTCCGGCGCTCCAGGTGCGTCCTTTGGGGGGCTTGGATGACGCGGTCGGCGTGGCTTGAGGGGTGTCGGAAGGGGGCGGTAGAAGCTCGAAGAGGCTGTCGTTGACTTCGACTTGGCCGTCGGTGAGCTGGAGGGATTCGATGCGATGGTGGTTGAATAGTTGTGTTAGATTGATGGTGGCACGCAGGGACTGTGCTTGGACTACGGGATTGGGGTCGAGATCGGTAGCGCGCAGACGGAGTGCGGTGAGTTCTACGGCATGGGTGCGAGGTGCGGTGGTGGCGATGTTGAAATCTGTGCCGAGATCGAAAGTCTCTCCCAGCTGACCGCGCAGGTCCAGACGGCCTGATTTGAGACTGAGATCGCCGATGTGCAGGCGGGTGATGTCGAAGGCGGCGGTCGTCTCGGATGGAGATGGGGCGGCGTCCGGTGGCGGCGAGGACGGTTGGAGCCAGGCGGGAGGTAGCGTGCCTTCGAGACGCGGTTGGTCGAGGTGAAGGGAGTCGATGAGACCTTCATCGAGCAAGGCATCCGGAGTGACCTGAAGGTCGAGGCTGCGCCAAGTGAGGTGCTGGGCCTCGGGAGAGTCGGGTGAGAGATCGAGCTGAAAATCGGCGATGCTCAGAGTCTGGCTGGCGCTGGAGCGGGGGGCGGTGTTGGGAGCGATGGCGATGTCTTGCAGATGCAGTGCGAGAGAAGCCTGGGCGCGAGCGGAGAGCAGATCCGTGGGACTGGTGCGGAGCTGAGCCTGAGTGAGATCGAGTCGGCGGAGTAGGAGGGAGGGGAGGGGCTCGGTGCGCGGGCTGTTGGAGGAGGCGGGCAGCTTTTCAGCCACGGTCTGCGCGAGAGTTTGGAGGTCTTGAGTCCAGTGGACATCGGGTTTGTCCAGGGTGCAGGCGGTGATTTCGATGTGATCGGGTTGCGTCCTCAGCTGGATCGTGAGACGCGGAATGCGGAGGTGGCCCGCCTCGGGTGCGTTGGGCTTTTCCAACCGGAGATCGGTCAAAACAAGCTGCCACTCCGCCTGAGGGATGGCACTGGGGTGGAGGAGGTCCAGCTCCAGAGCGGTGGCGGTGAGACCGAGGGTGCCAGCGATTTCCCATTCGCCAAGGCCGAAGCGCTGACGCAGATCGGACGGTGGGCTCAGATCCATGGCGGGGAGTTCGAGGCGCGGGATCACCACGCGGCGAGGCCAGGGAGTGGGCGTGGGTTTTTTGGGATTGGGGTGAGGAATTTTGGGCGACGGGGCGGTGTTGCTCGCCGTGGTGGTTGGTTTTTTCTCTGACAAAAACGCGGCCAGCAGCTGCGACACGGGCAGCTCAGGCAGGGTGCCGAGAGCGAGGCGAAGGGTGCCGGTTTGATCATCGAGGCTGGCTTTGAGGTCGATATCGGCAGGTGAGGTCTCGGTACCGTCCGGCAGGGTGAGCTGGAGGTGGGAGAGGCGGAGTTGGCTGAGGTCGAAGGCGGGATCTCCGCTGCTGCTGAGGTGAAAATTTTTCAACTCGTGATCGAGGTCAAAACGGATGGCCAGCGTGTCGTCAGGGCTGCGCAGACGAATGTGGCTGTCGCTGAGATGGAGGTCATCGAGGCGGAGGGCGAGACCGGCGGAGCTGGAGGCGAGGTTGGGGGCCGCTGATTCCGCGTCGGGTGGCGAGAGGGGCGGCAGTGGCGGAATCTCGGGGTCGGTGGATGGGGCGGCGGGGGCGGTCCAGGTGGAAAGCAGACGCTGGAGCTGATCCCAGCGGGCATCGACGGAGAGGCCCTCCAGATCGATGCGCTTGAATTGACCCTCCGAGAGCGTGCGCCAGTGGGGGCGGATTTTTGCAGCCTCGAGCGAGCCGATGGCGCTGCCGGAAGAGGGATCGGTGAGCGTCACCTCGCGCAGAGTGACGGTGCGATCTCGCAGATCCAGGGCGGAAACATCCGCCTGCCAGCCGGGCATGGCGTGTTGCAGGCCGACGCGCAGCAGTTTTACGCGTTGGGTCCAGACCAGGGTGAGAATGCCTGCCGTCAGGAGGAGCAGGATCACGAGGCCGAGGCTGAGGCGGCGCGTCCATCGCCACCGCGAGGGGCGCGCGGCAGGGGGCGAGGGATTTTCCTGTGATTCAGGCATGATCTATCATAAAGCAGGGTTAAGGATTGGACAGAACGGAGTTTTCTGAATTCATTAGAGCCAAATGATCGTCAAAGTGTTGCATCGCTTCCTGCGCCGCTGCGTGGTGCTGGTGCTGCTCAGTGGTCTGACGGCGGCTTGTCTCTGGGTGGTCACAGGTCGCCTGGGTGAGCAGCTGCGGGGCGTGTTGCGCGCGGAGCTGGCGGAGCGGGGGTTGATTGTCGATATCGAGGGGCTGGGAGTGACGCTGCTGGGAGGGCTCTCGGCGCGAGGGGTGAGGCTCTACAATGATGCCGATACACGGCATCTTCTGGCGGCGGTGGATTCGGTGAGGCTGGACTTTGACTACGGGCAGCTGCTGCGCGGTCGGGTGCAGGTGCGTGGCATCGAGCTGGAGGAGGCAGCGGTGGCTCTGCCGGTGGATCCTGAACGGCCTGATTTGACTGTGGTGGAAATCTCTCACTTCAATGCCCGGGCAGCGCTGAATGGTCGTCATCTCGAATTGCGGCAAGCGCGCGGAGTGCTGGCTGGGATCGATGTGCGGCTGCGGGCGGATATCCTGCTCAGCGAACCCGCCCGGACAGCGGAGGAAAAGGAGCGGGCGCGGCGCAATGCGAAGCGGCGTTTGGAGCTGGTGCAGGCGCATCGGCGGTCGGTTCAGAAGGTGTTGGATTGGCTGGGGCGGTTTGAATTTTCTCGTCCGCCGGTGCTCACGGCGCTGCTCACCGGAGACACCGCTGCCCCGGATCGACTGAAGGGCCAGGTGACGTTTTTGGCGGAAGATTTCACCTATCCAGGGTATGAGTGCCAGCTGCTTTCCGCCGAGCTGGACTACGATGGGCAGGCGGTGGATTTGAAAAACCTGCACCTCAAGGACGCCCTGGGAGATTTCCAGGCCAGTGCCTCGTGGCCACTGCAGGGGAAGGCGGTGGACTTTCGGTTGGTGTCGGGCGCGGATCTGCCCGCAGTGGCGGACGCGCTGTTGCAAGTCGATGCCCTGCGCGAGGTGGTGTTTTACGATCAAGGCCCGCGCCTCTCGCTGCGAGGACGTTGGTTTTTGCCCGAGGAAAAATCGGAGGAGGCGTCGCGGGTGGAGGCGGTGGGAGAGTTTCAGTGCGGTCGATTTGCCAGTCGTGGGGAAGTGTTTGAAGGGCTGGCGGCGCAGATTGCAGTGAAGCCGAACGGTGGTGTCTATATTCGCAATGGTCTGCTGCGTCACCGCACTGGTACCCTCAGTGTGGATTGGATGTCCGATCCCGATCAAGGCATCCGGCACCATTTGGTGGTAAAGCTGGATCCGCATATTTTTGCACCGTTTCTGACGCGTGAACAGACGCGTGAACTGCTCCGTCGCGTGAGTTTTCAGCCGGACTCAAACATCTTCATCAAGCTTGACGGGCAGGGAGCCACCACATCCTTAGCAGACTGCGTCACCCGTGGAACTGCCGAATTACGTGGGGTAAGTCACCTGGGAGTCTTCTATCCAGCGGTCGATGGAGAGGTGGAGATCAGAGGAAAACAAATCCGCCTCCGTGCGGTGCGGGCCGAGCGGCCCGATGGCGTCGCAGAGGTGGATGAGGTTTTATTGGATGGAGAGGCTCAAAAAATCGTCCTTAATGGAGTGCGGACCAAATGTGATCCTGTCCCGGTGGTGGCGACTTTTGCGCCGAAAGTGGGGGCCTATTTGACGCGCTACCAGTTGCCTTCCGAGACGGTGGTCAATATGGCGGGAACTCTGTGGCCGAAAGATCCGGGAAAGAACACGTTTCGAGTGGGTTTCGCTGCTCCCGAGGGACGAGGGATCTATGATTTTCTGGATCGGAAATTGGAGATCTACTCGCCGATTGGGGAGCTGGAGTTTCAGGGTTTTGACATGGGGCTGAAGGTTCGAGGTCGTCTCTTTGAGCGTTCCATGCAGGTTGAGGGAAATGTCGATCTAACTCCCCAAAAAATTGGATTTGATCTAGCATGCAAGGCGGATCGTTGGGTGCAGCCCGCGTTTGGAAAAAATCTTGATGTTACCGGTCTTGCTGCTAAGATTCGTGGGCGCAACGGCAAGGTGGTTTCCGAAGTGAGTGGCTCGGTCCTGGGTGGGAAACTGGCGTTAGATTTGACTGCGACTTTGAGTGAAAATTCAGACACAGCGGTGGAGGGAGAACTTCGGCTGCATGATGTCAGTTTTGCGCAATTTGCCAAGACTTACACGCCCAGCTATGAAACGGAAGGAGATCTGACGGGGCATTTCACCTTTGAGCGTTCGCGAGATGATTGGGCGGCGCTGAAGGGGCAGGGCGTGGGCATCATCGTCAATGGCAACCTCTATGCGGTTCCGATTTTGGGGCCTTTGACGCCGCTGCTCGGTTCATTTTTGCCTGCCCCGATCAAAGGCTACAACGTGGCCAAAGAAGCCAATTGGACGTTTAGTGTCGCCGATGGGAAGGTCACCACCGACGACCTGGAGGCGCTCACCACCACGTTTCGTCTGGTGGCGTCAGGGACGGCGAATTTCATTCGCGACGAAGTCGATTTCGAGGCACAGGCGCGCTTTCGAGGGTTGCCTGGATTGGTTTTTCGGCCGTTTAGCGAGCTGTTAGAATATCGCGCGGTTGGCAGCATCGGAGATCCGCAGTGGAAGCCGTCTTTGTTCAGTCGCAAGCCATCCACCAGTGACGAAACACCCGCAGGCACTCCAGAAGAGGCACCAGCGCCCGAGAAACGGCGGGGATTGCTGCGTCGGCTCACCGGGCAGGAATGACCGAATGACCGGTCGCCGCAGAGGGGGCTCAGGCAGGCAGTGCGTCGGCGGCGGCTTGACGTGCCCAGGCGTCGGCTTCCAGGATGGTTTCGAGGCTGGGGTGCGCGTGGTTGTCATGGCGCTCCATCACTGCGGCGACCGTCTCCCAGATGGCGGGAAAGGGGATCCGCTGTTGGAGAAAGGCGTCCACGGCGATCTCGTTGGCGGCATTCAAGACGCAAGGCAGAGTGCCACCTGCAGAGCCTGCTTGGCGGGCCAGATCCAGCGCGGGAAAATCGTCGCAACGCGGTGCTTCAAAGGTGAGATCACCGAGCTGAGCGAAGTCGAGCGGGCGCAGAGGGTTGGCCACCCGATCGGGCCAGGTCACGGCGTACTGGATGGGGAAACACATGTCGCTGTGACTCAGCTGCGCCAGCACGGAGTGATCCTCAAACTCCACCATGCTGTGGACGATGCTTTGAGGATGGACGACGACCTCGATCCGCTCCATGGGCACGTCAAACAGCCAGCGTGCCTCGATCATTTCCAGGCCTTTGTTGAACAGCGTGGCGGAATCGATGGTGATCTTCCGTCCCATCTCCCAGGTGGGATGTTTCAAAGCCTGGGCCACGGTGACGGCACGCAGTTGATCGGCTGGAAGTTGGCGAAACGGCCCGCCGCTGGCGGTGAGCAGCAGGCGTTTCACGCGGTTTTGACCGGCACCTTCGAGGCATTGAAAAATGGCGTTGTGCTCACTATCGACGGGCAGCAGACGAACGCCCGCGCGTTGGGCGGCGGTGGTGACGGCCTCTCCGGCCATTACCAGGATCTCTTTGCTGGCGACGGCCAGGTCCATGCCGCGCTCCACGGCGGCGAGCACCTGGGCCGAGG
>JAGRPD010000216.1 GCA_020439875.1 Verrucomicrobiales bacterium | reverse complement strand
TCGGGATCCGCAATGCGAAACACCATGAAGCCCATCGACGTCTCATTCGGCGGCACCGCTGCATCCACCGCCGTCAGAGTGAAGCTATTCGCTCCATCCACCAGCCCCGGCAGCGAGTAGTTCCAATGCGCAAACGCATCGCCACTGCCCGCCAAAGCCCCATTCACCCGCACCTCAGCCACCCCCGCCGTCGCATCCCCCGCCGTCCCCGTCAGCGGCAAGCTCGCCCCCGTCGTAAACACCCCATCCATCACATCGGTCGAGATCACCGGCCCCGTCGCATCCTGCGTCGAAGACACCACGTTGGACCAGGGGCCCTTGCTCGGCTGATCCGGCATCACTTCGTATTTCACAGACCATTCCTGCAACACCGGTGCCGGACCCGCCGAAGTCGCCACTGCAAAATTGGCACGCAGTTGAATCGCCGGCACGGCACCCAATCCGGCCAGCGATGCGCCATCGGCCACATCGCTCAGCAATACTGTCCCCTCCGCATCGAGCACATCCACCGAGAAACTGCTTCCCGCCCCGCCATTGATCACACTGTATTGAAGCGTCCCCCATTCACGAACCGACGGCGGATCAATCAGCGACGAAATCATATTGCCAGTCAACGCATAGGTGGGCACGTAACGCGTGAGAGTCACATCATCCACGTAAATCTGGTTGTTTACACCCGTATTCACGCTGCTAAGAATTCCCGCTCGACCACTTCCTACAACGTAATCTATAACCACGATTTCCTCAACACCACCCGGGAAGCTAACCGGAGTTTCCACGATTGAGGTCCCGTTCGATTCCACGATCCAAGCTCGCATACGAATCTCCGCACCCACGGTGGAAAGGCGCAATTTCACATTTTGATTCGTCGCATTTCCAACGCTCACTGAAGATGAAATGGGATAGGAGGAGAATCCCGCGAGGCGATACAAACCCAAGATTTTTGAACCCGTCGAAGTCGCCGAAACTCTCGCCATATACCCTGACAATGAACTGCCTACGCCTCGCAAAACCAAACCCGCCGAGCCACTGAGCGTGTCTGAGGCAAAACCGAAGTATCCTTCAATCGCTCCATCTGCGAAATTGTTGGATGAAGTATTTGGAGTCAGTGCCCAAGCCATGGCCCCCATGCCCAGTGTACCCACTTGATCCACCCCCTGATTGACCGGCAGGGGCGGGGTCACATTAGGACCATCGGTGGGGATCAACAATTCGGCGACGGTTGAATTGAAAAAACCCACACTTGAAAAGATCGTCTGAGACCAACTGCTACCACCTTCAAAGGTCTCTGTGTAACTGGACGGATACCAAGACAGCACCTCCAAAGACGCATCACCCACCGCAGTTAGGCCAGAAGTTCCTTCAAAAGTGTTCCCCATAAAATCTTCCTCTCTCTGCTGTACCCACAACCGCGATTCAGACGGAGGCGTCACCCCCGTTCCTCGGGCTCGATAGAAAAAGGTTTCACCATCCGCTAAACTGGAGAACGTGCGATTGACGCTCGGCTGAGAAGTTGCCGAAACCACCGGATCAAACGCTGAAGTATGAGCAGCTTGCATCTCATGGCTAGACGCGCCGGTTGCATTTGAACCTTCGATTTGATTAGTCGTCCCGCCCGTAAAGGCAGGCTCAGGAAGCAGCACAGGTGAGGGAATTGTCCCCACAGCAACTGGCGAACTCCGCCCCGTCAATCCGCCCCCCGTCGCCCGCACAACCACTGCCGGATGCGTTTGCCAAAACGTCAAGCTCCCAGTCCAGACTCCATTCACAAAAGCTCCCGTTACCGATGGAGTGATGCCTACGGTAGAACCCGATAGGAATCGCATCACAGGAGTTCCCAGATTGGTCGAGGGAGTTGGAGTGCTTGCCCATAGCAGTGGACTACCTTCATCCACGCTGCTCTCGCGAAAAATTCTTCGATAATCAAACCCTGCCGAATAGCCGAAAACCGAGGCGGATCCCGTCGTCCCATTGTAGAAGCTGATATCGACCAACAGGGAATCTTGGCCATTGAATGCAAACGTCGAATTAAAATCAAAATCCCGCCAACCGCTCACTCCCGGAACAAAAGATCCAGAATACACGGTCTGAAGACCGCTTGTTTCCCATTGCCTGGACTCTGGATCATTGTAGTTCCTCAAGGGAGTATGTTTCAACCGAATCGTGAAATTTTGCAGAGTCGTCCCTGCCGTTCCCGGAAAATAGAGCCCCAAACGACGCAGGGTCCTTTGCCCACCTAGCTCTTCCGGGGTGTAAATCACCTGCATTCGCGAGGCAACACGATATCCACTGAGTCCCAGCGATGAAGAGTAGTGTTGATTCCCAGTTTCAATCCACTCTTCCGTGGGTTGAATCACTTGGAGGGCGACACTGCTTGCAAAGTTCAGCACCGTATTTCCCACCGCATCCACTGCCCTCAAGGTCACCGGTGTCGGCTGCCCGACTTTCGCTCCCTCCTGAATGTCCCATTCAATGGCAGTGGGCGCTCCGAATAAAGTCACGTCAAAAGCAGAACCAGAGGCACTCAAACCCGCCGCGTCAGCGGTGAGCACCACCGCAGACGCTACCTCCGTGATTGCCACTTGCCCCTGCCACTCACCATTGGTCAGCACCAATGCACCTGAAGTGGTCAACCCGACTGGCAATGCCCCCGACGCAGCGGAAAAAACAATCGGCCCCTGCATGCTGCGAAGAACCTGGCCTGAAGGCGTCCTTGCACTGACCGTCACTTCAAAGGGTTGGTCCACCAACCGAGATCCTGACGGCATCGTCAGGCTCAGCGAAGCCGGATCATCATCCACAATGAGCACGGTTTTCACGGTTTCCTGCAAATTCGCTGCGACGGCGTGAATCTCGACGGATTGTTCATCCTCCGGCACCGCATCGTCCACAATCCCAAGTTGGAAAGCCGCCGTCGAGAAACCAGCTCCGATCGTCACCGAACTCTGCACCGGCTGCGCCTGCCCCGGCAAGGTGGATGACAAGTTGACCTCAATCGGCATCAAAGCAGGTGAGGAAAGATTCACCTCGCCCGAGATTGGCCCGCTTCCCTCCGTCACCTCGTCAGGCAACACTACCGACAGAACGGGCGCTTCCGCCACCACAAAGCTTTCTGACGTTGCGGACAACGCCGTAGCCTGAGCATCCAGCACCATCTGGTTGCCCAAGTCATTTACCGTGACCTGACCACTCCACACTCCGTTCACAAATCCCGAAGCAACCGCCGGAACCACCGGCAACGCCGCCGAGTGGAAGGTTAAGCTCGGCACCAATCCACTCCCAAAGGCCGACGGTGTCGTTCCTGACCAGCCCTCCGGCGATCCGTAAAGACTATTGGTGTAGTAGGCCATACTTCTCCCATAGGTCCTGGAGGTGTGTGCCGCCTGAATCTGAAAATCACTCACCGAACGGTCCGAACTGAAATCGACCATTAAATGGTCTGTTCCATTGTAATCAAAAGGTTGGGAAAACGCGAAATGCAATGTTCCGGTCGAACTGATCGTCACCGAACCCGAATACACTGTGGTCCAGCCCGTGCCCTCCCAGACAAAATTTCCGGTGGTCCAATTGGTCAGCGTCGTATGCTTCAGCCGAATCTTGAAATTCGGATGCGTTGCCGTTCCTGGTAGCGACAAAACATTCAGATCCAGTCCCACAATCTGCATCGGCCCACCGATCTCACTGGCCAGGTGAATGGACTGCTGCCGAGTGTCTTGGAACAGACCATTGAACGGTAGGGCCTGCGAGGACGTCCCGCTGCCGATTTGACGCACTGACGTTTGAAGATCTCGCGCGCTCAATGCCACCGATTGCGCGAAGTTACTCACCACATTGCCCTCCGCGTCGAGCGCGGTAAGGGCGGCATCAAAAGGCGCACCCGCATACACCAATCCAGGCACCGTCCCCCACTGCAGGCTAGCCACCGTTCCGAAACCCACCGCAAACACATTGCTAGATCCCACTGCACCCGAACCTGAATCCAGCACACTCAAAACTGCAGCACTCGCAAAGTCCGCAACCGTCACCTGGGCGGTGGCCACTCCTCCCACAAAACCTCCGATGCTCGACGGCAGCACACTCAATGGAGAACCCGACTCACTTCCCGCAAGCGTCACCGTCCCAGTGTAGGGCACAATCACACCTTCCAGATTGCGAGCGCGAATCGTAACCCCAAAGGGCCGGTTGCGCACTTGGGGAGATATCAAATCCAGCGTAAAATGGTGCACGTCATCATCCTCCACAGCGATGGTGTTTGTCCCCAGAGCACCATTGGCGAGGCTCGCCGTCACCGTCACCTGCGCCGTCCCCTCGGCCGTTGCATTGTCCACCGGCTGAAGCGCAAACGTCACACTGCCCGCTCCCGCTGGCATCTCGACCGAAGTGGGTACGGTCAAACGACCAGGGAGAGAACTCACCAGCGTCACCGTCTGCGGAACTGCGGTTACCCAAGAGTTTGGAAGCGTCACCGTGCCGCTCACGGCCGAAGCATTCTCCGCAACAGTCGCAGGCACATCCACCAAAAGTGACACCACCACCTCGTTGTCCGTTAGAGCCAAGGTTTGAACATCTGAGACGACGCCGACGGAGGCTTCAATCTGGGTTTCCACCGGTTCAAACGCCACTGTATTGTCAGGCTTGTACATCTCCCAATCCACGCTTGTTGTGCCCGATCCGATCGACACCGTCGGCGGAAACACGAGACCTTCTGCAATCGACGAACTCAGCGTAATCTCGATCGGGCCTGCCGGCACAGGTTGGATCTCCACCCTACCGTTTACGAACCCTCCCTCATCTAAAACTCCGGAGAAAGAAAGGCCAACCGAGCTGACAGTCTCGTCATCGACCACCACGATGCTGTCCTTGTGTGCGATCACACTTTCCTCAAGTCCGGCACCGATTTCCACCTGGACATCTCCCGACAGCAAATCGTCATCTGCGGCCGTCAGGGCAAAGCTGCTCTCGTTCGAACCGATAGGAACCACCACTTGCGACGGCACGCCCAAACGCGCGGGCTTTTGACTGGTCAGATAGACCACCGTATCCTGCGCAGCCGCAGCTGGAAGCATCACCAAACCCATGACCGCGGATCCCTCACCGACAGACGTCGGCAGAGAAACCTGGACGGCAGGGCTCAACTGAGTTGCAGTTACACAAACATCGTCAAACGCAAAGCCATCGGTCGTCGCTGGATAGTTGTCGTAGTGATTGAAGCGGATTTTGAAACTGCTGTTGTAACTGAGCCCGTAGGCACTGATATCAGAATCTAGATCCACGACGAACTCCCTCCACGCGCCGGAAATAGCCGTCCCTCGCAGAGCTTGTACTTCGTACCATGTAACCCCATCCTCGCTGATCGCGACTCCATCGAAGTCTGCTCCCCCCGTAAATGGACTGGAAGGAGGGGCATGATCTTCATCGCCGAACTCCTTCATCCAAAAGCGAAGCCTTACTCCCGACTTACCGACCAGATCCAAAGACAGCGTCGCTTCATTGCGAGCGTAGGCGGTGCTGTCTGTAGCATCCATCACCATGTGGTAGGTACCGCCGTGCGGCCCATTGGCCGTAGTCACCTGAGTTCGGTAAGTAGTGGTTCCCGTGATCGTCCATTCGGGCAAAAAGCTGCCCGACTCAAAACCATCACAAAAGATGATTTCCGGCTGAACCGCCAACGGTGGTGTTTCTTCCAGCGAGAGAGATGCCACTCCACTGGTTAGCGGAGGTGTCAAATTCGAACCATCGGCCCAAATCTGCACCGCTTCCCAACTGCCAGGCACGGACACACTTGTCACCGCCTCGCCATTGACGAGCATCAAACTCTGGCTGCCCAACAACAGCGCTTCCCGCCCAAAGGTGAGGTTGGGCAGAATCATCGAAGAGGAAGCCGCGGGCACGGTCCCGCTCCAAGTCAGTGGGGTGGGAGTTCCCGCCGCGTAAATCATCCGCGTCTCCGCTTTGCTGGTTCCGTAAACAAGCCCACCCGCAGCAGGCAAGGAGGATTCGAATGACACATCCACCAGCAAATTGGACACCCCATCCCAGGCGAATGGTTGGTTGAAATCCATCACCAAATACCCACCAAACGCCGTTGTGCTGCCGGAATACACCGTGGTCCAATTCGAATCAATCCACGTCACCGGAGCTTCGGTCTGGACGGTGCTTTGAAGGCGAATCGTCAGGTTTTCATACACTTGGCTTCCCGCTGTCAGACCCGCCACTGCCCATTTCAAGGAACGCAAATTGCCAGGTGGCGCGTTGATCTCCGATGCCTTCACCAGCATTTGCGTCCGCCCCGTATCACTCGCCATAAGGATCCCCTCCGTGCTCGAAAAGTCCATACCGCTTGGATCGGTCGATAAAAGGCCCGCGATCTGAACCATGATCTCCCCCGTCACGCCGTGATCCCAGCCCCCATTGGCATCCACGGACCGGATCGTTACCGGGAAAGGCACGTCCGCCACCGCCACCTGGGGAGCCGCCACCGTCAGCCGATCTGGAGCACCGATCTGAACGTCGAACAGATTGGATTCGCCAACCGCCCCGCTGGCATCCTCCGCCCTCAATTTCACTCCACTCCCAGCCTCTCCAACTGTCATCATTCCCAACCAGACTCCATTCACAAACAAAGTCGCGGAACTCGGGCTGCATTCCAGCGATGAAGCACCTGCAAGCACCAGTAAAGGCACCGGCCCCCGATAGTGAGTTTGAACGGAGCCATTCAAATCCAAAGCCGTCAATTCAACCGCAAACGGAACCCCTCCCGCCACAGGACCCGCTACCGCACTCCAAGAGAACGAAGCCGCATCATCATCCAGAACCGCCATGCTCTGTGACACCGCGCCAATTCCCACCACCGTTGCCGTCACCTCCGCCAAATCGGCGTTCTCTGGCACCAAATCATTCCCCGCTTCCACCGAAAACGAGATCGATCTCTGACCCGCAGGCACCGTCACGCTCGCTGGCAGCGTTACTTGGGATGGATTGTCCGTCGTTAACTCCACCAACTGGTCCTCCACTGTGCTATATCCCAAATCCAAACTAGCCGTCAGAGGACCTGCGCCTTCGACCAGTTCGGTCGGCAGCGAGAGCACCAGTTCAGGTTGCTCATCATCCAGCACCGTCACCTGCACCTGACTGGATGCCCCCGATGTCAGGTTCAGCACGGTCAGTGTCACCGTCTGGCTGCCATCCAAAAAGCTATCATCCACGGGCGTAAGTGTAATGGCCGCATCTGTTCTACCCGCAGATAGAGCAAGCCCTCCCGTCACAATCAACTCCGACTCATCACTCGATGTAATGACCAGATTCTGTAAGGACGGCGCTGGTGTACTCAATCGCACCCGACAGCTTTCTGCCCCTCCGAATTCTTCGACGGTATCAGGAACGTCTAGCGTCACCATCACGGCAGATTCGTCGTCCTCCACCGCAATCCAATGGTAGGTCGTCGGAACACCCGACATCGTGAGCTGAATCCGCGCTTGCTTCCAACCGTCCGCGAACGAGTCATCTTGTGGTGTGAAAATCGCATTCACACTGGTCTGATTCGCAGGCAGCACCACACTGGGTGGCACCGCCATTTTAGCCGTGTGACCAGACGTAAGATAGATCGTACGGTCAGAAGCCACTGCGACAGGCGCACTGAGCGTTACCTGAAACGGGGCCGATCCCTCCAAAACTGAGGATGGAGCCATGGACAGGCTCACTCCGCTGGCCGAGTTTGCTCGCACTCGCACATCGTCAAAAGCAATCCCGTCGGACGGCGTCGGAGAATTGTCGTACTGCGTCCATTTGATTTTAAAATTCGGACCGTAGCTCCAACCGAACCGCTTCATGATGGGATCAAGCGAGACACGGTAGTTTGGTGTGCTTGACGTGCTGTAGGCTGTCAATAATCCCCTCAAGGTCCGTGCCTCGACCCATTGCACGCCATCCGGGCTGATGGCGACACCATCAAAATTGGCATCCGAATCAAACACCACCGATGGTGGGTAGTGGGACTCGTCGGCGAATTCTTTGGCGTAAAACTCCAGTGTGCCGTTGCTCTTCCCGGTAAGGTTTAACGAAAGTGTCGCTTCACTTCGCGAAAGCGTCCCACTGGGCGAGCAATCCAGAATGACGTGATTTGAGTTCTTGGGATCGTCCGATGAGGTGACGCGAACGCGAGAATTGTTGGTTCCTCCTGTGATCCAATTGGCACTGAGAACCGTGTTCGCGAAACTGTCCGAGAACACCAAGTTACCGCTTGTGGTAGGTGCCAGAGTGACTCCAATTCGGTAATCACTGAACCCCGTTTCACCTGTAGTCGCCCTAGCAAGACAATAAAACCCTCCCTCGTTGGGAGTATGCACCTGACCAGACCAAATCCCATCCGTGAAAGTGACGGGAGAACCAGGCAGCTCCCCCAGCAGATTGAGACGGTAAAAAAGTACAACGGGGCGCTCAATCATCGTTTGCGCTTCAGGTCCCACCCCGCCTCCCCAAGTCAACGGATCTGGTTCACTGGCGTCCGCCGAAGCATACATCGTGCGGACTTCGGGAGTCGCTATCACATAGTTCGATCCAGCCGTTCCCGTCGAAGCGTTGGAAAATGAATAGTCCACGATGATGCTGCTAGTCCCGTCGTACCAAAAAGGTTGTTTGAAATTGAAGCTGGTCGTTGCCGCCGTCACACTGGCAGACTCGAACACCGTGGTCCATCCTGTCGCGTCGAACCCCTCGCCGCCGAACGAAGTTCGACCGGTCAGTTTGATTCGAACCGTCGTATTCTCCATGGCTTGGGCTCCGCTCGAGGAAGAATACGTCCCGAACCGTGACAACCAGCGAGCTTCGCCCAATTCCTCAGGGGTAAAAAGCATCTGAATCCGGTGCTTGTTCACCGCTGTGTTACGAACCAATGTCGTGGTCGCACCACCCGTGGCACCGATCGGATCCTCAATGGATGCCGACCACACTTCCAAATGGGTCGGTTCATTGTACGAAGTGGCCGGAAGTCCCGCATCATCAATAGCGGTCACGGTTACTGGATAACGTAAATCAACAGTATTACCAATACTGGTCCACTGAAATCCAGCAAACGCGGCCGCCTGCACATCAAAGGCATTCGTAGCCCCGCTCGCTCCCCCAGCATCCTCCGCCGTCAACACCAATCCCGTTCCTTCGTTCTGCACCGTAATCTCAAAAGTAGCCGTCCCATTTTGAAAGGGTGCCACCACTAGCGCATACACCGAAATCCCTCCCGAGCCCGACCAAGTCAACGCCTCACCGTAGTTTGAGATCACGTCATCGTTCACATCTTTGGCCGTCACCTGCACTGGGATCCCCCGGAATCTCCACTGGGGAGACGGCACCGCGCTCAACGTCAAATGGTGCGTGTCATTGTCCGTCACCGTCACCGAGCACCCTCCTGACGGGTATCCCGACGCCGTCGCAGTCAATCCCACCGTTTGCACTCCATCAAAGTCCGCGTCATCCACGATCGTCGCATCGAACACGGCGGAAAGATTGCCCGCAGGAATCTCCACCGTCGCAGGAAGCGTGATTTCCGAGGCATCGTCACTCGCCAAACTGATCGTGAGATTGGCGCTCAGCGGCGTATTCACCGTCACCATCAGTTCGAACACCCCATCGCTCTCACTCACCTGCGTCACCCCAGAGAGCACCAAGGACACGACATCATCGTCCTGCACCGTCAGCATCTCATTGGCAGGCGTCCACCCCGGCACCTCCGCAGAAAGATTCACCGTTCGATTCCCTTGGGCCAGGGAATTGTCAGGAGCATCCAACATGAAGGCAACCGGCCCTGTACTCCCCGCTGGAATCACTACCTCCACCGGAAGTGCCGCCACCGAGGGATCGTTGGTACCAAGTTGAACCGTCACCGCCTCATCCGGAGCCACCGTCACCGAGACCGAACCTGCCACCGCCAAATCCCCCTCATCCAGAACCGATGGCACCGACAAGACCAACGCCGCCGCCTCATTGTCCGCCACACGGGTCTCCGCTGCCGTTGGCGCATACCCCACCGCCGTGGCCGACACCTCCACCGTCGGCGCACCATCCAGCAGCGTGTCATCCTGCGGTGAAAGGTCGAAGTCCACGCTCACCGTCCCAGCCGGGATCGTCACCGATGCAGGCACTGTCAGTTCGGAAAGATCGGAAGAAGAAAGACTCACCGTCACATCCGACGACGGCGCGCTGTCCACCGTCACCGTCCCCGTTTGCATCGGCCCGGCTTCACTCAACAAAGCGGGAAGCGTCAGCGTCATGGGCAGCACATTCCCCACAATTTCAAACAATCCGCTATCCGCCGTCATTGAGCCATTCAACGTCAATCGAACCATGTAGTCCGAACCGGAGACCCGATTGTTCGAAATCGTCCAGGCAAAGCGCCTCTGATCGCCGCGCAGTCCAGTCACCAGATTCTCCACCCAAACCCCACCTTTGTACAAATCCAGACTCGCCGAATCACTGTAGTCACCGCCCGTCCAGAAGACCTCCTCCGTGTCTCCCGCATTCCAAACCACCGCCAGCGCAGGCGTGACCACATTCAACGAAGTGCGGGTCTGCAGCGCCGCCCGTCCCGCCGCTGACGCCAACAGGCCCTGGGCATTTTGAGCTCCCAGGTAGGGATTCGACCCGTCAAAACCCGCCCCCAAACCACCCACATAACCGCCCGAAACGTAACGTGAATCCGACAACGCATCCCCCGTCGCATTGTAACCATTGGACTGCCCGGTCCGTGCCCCTTGATACAGGACATTGGGATTGGCGTAATAGGGAATCCGCACGCCCGAACCCCACGACCAGTCATAAGCCATGATCGTGCGGACACGCGGCTGCCCCGCCGGAGCCAGCCGCCAACCATAGTTATTGACCGTCGTCACCGCATCCGCGCCAGAAGTATCCCCCCAAGAATGCCGCGCGCTGAAGTTGTGCCCCAACTCATGGGCAAAGGTGAAGCGCGTCGCCGTCATGTAGGTCCGCGCCGTGATGGAAGAATTGCCCGGTCGATACGCCACCCCTGCCGAGCCGTCCGAATCCGTCACCACAAAAGCCTTCAAATCGGCTCCGAGCAGCGCCGCATAGTCTGACACGGTGTTTAAAGCCGGATTTGAAGAATCCGTGATATTCAGATCCCCCAACTCATCCGTCCCACCCATCGAACCAGAAATCGCCCCCGGATAAACATAATCGGGATCCTCCACCGTCCCCAGCAGCATCACCTCCGTCTGCGTCACCGCACTGTTTGAAAACGCCAGATTCATTCGATCAACGGATCCGATGATTCGTGCCTCCATCTGCGAATAGCCTCCGTCCGCCAGGCGTGCCCCCTGATCGTAACCCACCACAACATCCACCGTTTCGTATCCCGCCGTATCCCCGGCAGTCTCCCCCTCCTGCACCCCCACCCCACCGGCTCCGCTCGCCGCCTCATCCCCTTCAGGCGTCGCCCCCGGCTCTTCGCAGCCCTCTGTCATCGCGGATTGATCCAACTCGCGAACCATCAAGTAGCCGTCCGCCATCACCCGGTACTCAATCTCCTGCTCCTGAGCGTAGCGCGCCACGGACCCGTGCATCACCCCATCGTGATACACCAATTGCACCAAGCTGGTCTGCGGCTCTCCCTCCACCTCCCCTTGGAGCGTGTGCGTCATCCCTCCTCGATTCTTAATCGCATGAATCACCACCGGCAGCGCCGCCCCCTCCGCCGTTGGCACCCAAAGACGCGCCGTCTCCCCACCAATCACCGCCTCCAATGCGGAGACATTGAGAGCCATCCGGCGCGCCATCTTCGTAAATCGATCCAGCTCTTCGGATCGCAGTTCCTCCCGCCCATCCTCCGACGTCAGCGCCATCGGAAGTGGCTCTGCCTCACGCGCCGCATCGTCCAACTCCCGTGCAACAGGCGGCGAAAAACGCCTCTCGCCATGCTCTCCCCGAGGAAAAGGCACCGGCACCACTCCCCTCCCTCTCTGGGCAAATTCCGGGCTGAGAGGCAGCAACACAGCCGATTTCGTGCCCACCGACGACCCAGAACCCGCATTCTTTGCCGCCACTTCGTCATGCGCCACATTAGGAGCATCCATTCCCGATCCCTCCGCCCCCGAATCTCGTCCCATCCACGCCAACCAGAACAGAAAAATCAAAGTAAGGCATGCCCCAGCAGCAGCCCATCTGGAAGATTGATTACGTGTTTCCATAAATCGACTCGAAAAAAGGATGATTTACCAAATCTTCGACCCTCTAGGCAAGAAATGCTTAAACAACCCGCGAGATTTTCATCAAAACCCCATTCAACCTCCCAAACCTCCATCCAACGATCCTTCCTCCACCCAGAATCCACAATCGCACAGCCTTCAAAAAATTTGGCTTTGCCTCGAACTTTCCTCCGTTACCGTAGTCTCAATTCATCCAGCTCGTCCCTCGAAGCTGAAAAGCACTGAAAATTCCTCCCTGGTCTCTCGTCCTCTCCGATTCGACCAATGGCGGTAGCGTGATTCCAAGTCCATCTGCGGCTAATCCTCCTCAAAAACTCAGGAGAACGCGTCAACCGAGACGCATCGCCACCAACATACCAAACCATGCTCGTTCTCGGCATCAATGCCTACCACGGTGATTCCTCCGCAGCCGTCGTCCGCGATGGCAAGCTCGTCGCCGCCGTTGAAGAAGAACGCTTCCGCCGCATCAAGCACTGGGCGGGCCTGCCCACCCTTTCCATGCAATACTGCTTGGAGGAAGCCGGTGTCAGATTTTCCGACCTCGAGCACATCGCCATCAATCTGAACCCCAAGGTCAACAACCTGAAGCGACTGCTGTTTATTCTGCGGCGGCGGCCCGACCTGAAACTCATCTTCGAACGCCTGCGCAAACGCGCCCAAACCAAGTCCGTCGAACAGGCGATCGCCGACAGCTTCCCCGGCCAACCCATGAAGGCCCGGGTGCATCACATTGAGCACCACCTCGCCCACCTCTCCTCCTCTTACCTTTGCTCGCCTTTTGAAGATGCCGTCAACGTCTCCGTCGATGGCATGGGCGACTTCGCCTCCGCCGCCTGGGGCCTGGGTACCCGTGGCAAGATTGACATTGAAGGACGTGTCTTTTTCCCCCACTCCCTCGGGATCTTTTATTCCGCCCTCACCCAGTGGCTCGGCTTTCCACACTATGGCGATGAGTACAAGGTCATGGGCTTGGCTCCATACGGCGAGCCCAAGCATCTCGATCTGATGCGAAAAATCGTACTGCTTCAGCCCGACGGCTCTTTCCGCATCAATCTCGACTGCTTCCGCCATCACAGAGAAAGCGTGAACTACACCTGGGACAATGGCTCCCCGGACTGCGGGATCTTGTATTCGACGGGATTGGAGGACCTCCTGGGGCCGGCACGCAAAAAAGACGCCCCCCTGGAACAACGTCACAAAGACATCGCCCGCAGCGTGCAGGTCATGTATGAAGAGGCGTTTTTTCACCTGCTCCATCAGCTCCACCGTCGCCACGGCTGCGACAACGTCACCCTCTCCGGCGGATGCGGCATGAACTCCGTCGCCAACGGCAAGGTGCGCCGCCAAACGCCCTTCAAAAACGTTTACATTCAGTCCGCCGCTGGTGACGCCGGCGGAGCCATCGGTGCCGCCCTCGTTGCCCATCAGAATCTTGAATCTTCAAGTCATTCGTCTTCCGTCTCCCCGAAAAGGTTCCACATGGCCCACGCCTACTGGGGCCCTGAATACTCCACAGCGCAGATCGACGAAGTTCTGGAAGCGGACAAGATCCGCATCGAACAAGCTGGCTGCCGCACGCTCAAAATGAGTTCCGCCGACGAACTCTGCCAAGTCGTCGCCCAGGCCATCAGCGAGGGCAAAGTCATTGGCTGGTTCCAAGGCCGTCTCGAGTGGGGACCGCGTGCGCTCGGCAATCGCAGCATCCTCGGAGACCCGCGCCGCGCCGACATGAAGGACATCCTCAATCAGAAGATCAAGCGCCGCGAATCCTTCCGCCCCTTCGCGCCCTCCGTGCTGCGGGAAAAGACCGCTGAGTGGTTCGAGGAGGAAGCCGACGTCCCCTTCATGATGCAGGTCTTCCAAATTCAAAAGGACAAGCGAAGCCAGATTCCCGCCGTCACCCACGCCGACGGCTCCGGTCGCCTGCAAACGGTCAGTGCCGAAACCAACCCGCTCTACCACCAGCTGATTAGTGCCTTCGATGCCATCACCGGCATCCCCATGGTTTTGAACACGAGTTTCAACGAGAACGAACCCGTCGTCACCCATCCCCGCGAAGCCCTCGATTGCTTCCTCCGCACCCGCATGGACGTCCTCGCCCTCGGCCGCACCGTACTGATGCGGGGGTAGGCTTCAAGTTCACTGCATCGAATCGTTGTCCAATGCCTTCGTCTCCGGTATCAGCTCAGGAAACTCGCCTCCAATCTTGAAGCCTTTCTCACCTAAAAGCTTCTTGCCCTCTCTACGCGGAGGATCGATCAAAAAATGGACCCGATTGTCAGGACAGGTGGCAGGCCTTCAGGTTTTGATCCAAGGCGTCAATGCTGTCACCGGCTTGATATTCGTGCGCTACATGGCCAAAGACGATTACGCCTGGTTCACGTTGGCGGCTTCGTTGCTTGCCACGTTGAATCTCCTGGGAGACGGCGGAGTTAGCACGGGGCTCACGGCCATTGGAGGCCGCGTTCACGATCAACCCGGACCCTTTGCACGGCTGCTGCAGCAGGGGCTGCGATTGTCATTGCGCCTGACGGTCATTGGCTTCGTCCTGGCCGTTCCGTTGTTTTACGGGCTCTACGTTCGGATCGGTGCGTCCACCGGTTTGACGCTCGCCGCGCTCGTCCTCGCCGGTCTCGCGGCCTGGCCTTCGGTGGCAACGGTGATGCTCAATGTGGCCAACCGGCTGCACACGCGGGTGGGTGTCATTCAACTCGGAGATGTGATGAGTGCGCTCGTGCGCCTCGTCATCACCTCGGTGTTGTGGCTTGGGGGCTGGCTGGCCGTTTTGCCGGCCCTGCTGGCCACGGTGCTCGCGGGCTGGGCGCAGGCTTTGCTGATTCGCGTGCGAAGCCGGCATTTTTTGGAGTCGCCGGCGACGGATGTTTCTTATCAGCCGGAACTGCATGGGTTTGTCCGCTCCTTGTATGGCAACCACGTCTTCTTCTGCCTGCAAGCACAGGTGGCCACGTGGATCATCGGCTGGCTGGCCGGCTCCGCCGAAGTCGCAGACCTTGGGGCGCTCGCCCGGCTGGGGGTCCTTTTTAGTATAATTAGTGCCCCTTTTTACTACGTGGCAGTTCCGGCGCTCGCTCGGATTCACAGCATCGCTGTCCTCAGGCGCAAGTTTCTACTTACCTTCGCAGCAGGGGGCGCTGTTGTGCTTTTGATAACAGGATCTTCTTGGGTGTTTCCGCGTCCATTGCTTTGGCTTCTTGGGGGAAACTATTCTCATCTTACAATTGAACTTCCAGTGGCGTTGGCTGCACAAGGATTGACGTTCCTCAATACACTTTCTTGGAATCTTCTATTGATGCGGCAGTGGGTAAAAAAACCTTGGATTGTGATTCCGCTTACGTTTGTAGGCTATGTTTTCGGAGCCGTCTTTCTGGATCTCTCACGCGTTGATGGCGTTCTTTGGTTTTCGGTCGCTTCAATAATTCCCAGCTTCGGATATGGCACCATTGCCGTTGCGACGAAGCTAAAATGGAGTGTTGACGCGCAAGACAGGTTTTGATGCACATGTTCTTATGAATGGGATTGAAGCGGTCCTTCGAGCTGCACGTAAACTACTTAAAATCTCAGAATCTCGAGACGGGCGGTCAATTCATGCCAGACTCTACTCGTGGGTTCTTGATATCCTGACCCTTGGTCGCGGCATTAAACGCTGTATCAACGAAGAATCCGCACTGTTTTTGGATCCTCGCTGCCGGTTTCTGGGCAACAGCTATGAACCTGAGGTTTGTAGCTGGTTGAAAACCCGTGTAAAACCGGGAGATGTCGTCATGGATGTAGGTGCTCAATTTGGAATCTATGCTATGTTTTTCGCTCGCTGGACTGGACAAACCGGTCACGTTTTTGCGTTTGATCCAAGCCCTGAAGCGCAGAGAATGCTTCAGCGTCACTTGACGAAAAACGCATTAGAGGATCGAATCACAATCGTAAAAGACGCGGTTGGATCCGAAGACGGGACGGCGCTTCTGCACGCCGCAGGGTCGGATCCGCAGAACTCATTGGTGTCTCTGGGTGATGATCGGATGGCAAGGGAAAGCATCCAGGTCGCAGTCACTCGCCTTGACTCATTCTGTGCAGAACGTGGAATCAAGCCAGGGATAGTCAAAATTGATACTGAAGGCTGGGAGTTGCCAATATTGCGCGGCGCGGGAGCCCTGTTAAAGGACGAAAACATCACTTGGGTTGTTGAGATGCATCCCTATGCCTGGCCGGATGCCGGATACACACGCGCGGATTTTGAGGCGCTGCTGCGTGAGCATGGAATGGAGGTTGTGCCGCTCACGGGACAGGATGATCCACTGGCGACGTACGGCGACACCTATCTGCGTCGGGTTTTCTCTGCACGTGTATGAATCCGATCGTCGTAGCTGACACACACGCGCTTTGGATACGTCTGCCTTTTGAGCAACTGGGACAGCACACGCCCGTCGTCGGTCTTAAGCCGTCCCCTTCTTGGCAGTGGTGGCAAAACAAGACCTTGGCACCTCATGGGCAGGGTTATCGCGAGGCTCGCCTAGCACTGCCGCCGCGTGCCTTCGGCCGCCTAGGCAAATGGTTTGCGCCTCTGGCGGCGCTGCAGATCCGCCGGATTTGCGGGCGTCCCAAAGCGATGGTGTACACTTTTCCTGTCCATCGGACCTTTCTCCGTTGGTTTCCGAAAACCCCGTCATTTTACTATGCTTCAGACGACTATTCGCAGGATTATGGATTCGATCAGGCCAGCGTCTTAAAGTGGGAGATGCAGCTTGTCCGTCAGGTGAATCACGTATTTGCTGTTTCAGCTGCCTTGGCGGATCACTTGGCGACCCTACATAAAGCTCCACGAGAAAAGTTTACGGTGATCCCCAACGGCTTTCCACAGGCGCAGATCCCTGACCAGCTATCAATGCACCCCACGGTGGCACCAGACAGTATTCCCGCGCACTTCAGGCCTCTGATCGGAGTTTTGGGGGGCATCAATCGTCGATTGCGATTGGACTGGATCGCTCATGCGGTTGAAGCATTGCCATGGTCTTACTGGGCGTTTGTGGGCCCCGTGGGAGATCTGGATGAATCGGCGTCACACGCAATGGCACGGCTGCAATCGCATCCAAGATGCGTATTCGTGGGTCATCAACCCTACGAGACGCTTTTCCGCTATGCGCCGGCCTTTGATCTGGCGGTAATGCCTTTTCAAGAAACGCATTTTAATTCGGTTTGCAGTCCGGTTCGCTTCTTTACTCAGTTGCCTTCTGGCAGGCCAATTATTGCCACATCATCTTGTCGTCAGCTTGCTCAGGACTTTGGAGATGCAGTGACATTTGTGCCGAATGAGGAAGGTCTGATTGACGCCATCAGTAAGCTTAGATCACAGGGTTTCTCTGATCGGCGAGAACAGCACCGGTGGAATTTGAGTCGCTGTCACACTTGGGAGCGGCGTGGCAATGAGATGTACCAACAAATATTGCAAACACTATGTTCCTTCTGAGTCCTTTGCTCCGAGCCATGTTGAAACGGCGCCATAGAAGGTTGGTGCCAGTCAATCCAAATGAACCTACCGGCGTCGATCTTCGAGAGGACCTGAATATCGTCCTGCCGCATTCTGCCCCGCTCATTTTCGATGTTGGGGCAAATGTGGGTCAATCAATCGATTTGTTTCAAAGCATTTATCCGAGAGCGGTCATACACGCTTTTGAACCTTCCCCGGAATGTTTGAAAGTCCTGAGCAGCCGTCACCCTGATCAACGTGTAAGCATTCACCCGGTTGCCTTGGGGGCAAGGCAAGAAGAATTGACCTTTCACGAGTATGAACTCTCAGTTCTCAACTCTGTGCTGCCAATTGACAGGAAGAGCGAACATCAGTTCAATTCAGTATCGGCGCTCCGTCAAATTAAGGTGCACGCGGATACGATCGACCGTGTGGCCGATGACTTGGGGATCGACAAAATCGACCTCTTGAAAATCGACACGCAAGGATTCGATCTTGCGGTGCTGCATGGAGCGTCCGGTGTTTTAAGTAGAAAACAGGTTCAAGCGGTCATGGTAGAGTTGAATTTCATCTCGATTTATGAGGGGCAGTCATCCGTAATGGAGATCCTTTCGCTACTGTTTGGTCACAACTTTGAGTTGGTTGACTTCTATGAAAAATTCCGGCAAGGAAGCACGCTGGCTTGGTGCACTGCCTTGTTCAGCAAACGAATAGAGGTCTCGTCATGAGTGCTTGGATTCATGCTTTGGCTCGTCGCATAGTGCAGTCATGGCCTTGGAACCGGGGGCGCTGGCGAATAATCTCACTGCTTTCAAAGGTGGTCCTCGGTTCTGATGAGTCGGTGGCTCCGATAGGGAAAATTGCGTTTCCTTTTCAGTCCTATCAATGGAATTTCTATTTTGGGCTTTTTGAGGTCGAAACAAAACAGTTGCTCAACACTTTGTTGAGGACTGGGGATGTCTTTGTCGATATCGGAGCGAACGTAGGCTATTTCTCGGCCGTGGCTGCAGATGCAGTCGGACCGTCTGGACGGGTCATTAGCAGTGAGCCAGAGCCAGTTCATTTTGCCCGGCTCGAGCGTCTGGCTAATCTTAACGCGGACTATTCAATCATCTGTCACAGGCAAGCATTGTCGGATTGCGATGGAACAGCGCAGTTTTATGTCTGTGAACATCCTGGTTGGCACAGCCTCATGAAGGATTTTCCGAATGCACCAATTGCGCAGACGATTGATGTAGTCACAACAACTCTGGACCAGATGTTGAACGATTATTCGCTGATGTGTGAGAGTTCGGTTCGAGTCGTAAAAATTGATGTGGAAGGAGCGGAATTACTCGTGCTTTCGGGTGCGTCCCAAACCCTGACAATGCGTTGTGTAGACTTCTACTTGGTGGAGATTTCGCCGACGCTTGGCTTGGAACCTTTGAAGCGATTTTTTGACGAGCCAGGGTACATGCCGTTTGAATGGGATGCAGTTCGTGGAAAGTGGATTCGCGCCCGATGCTTGCAATCTGAGGAGCGAATAGAAAACATACTTTGGGCACGTCCTGGATCACATCCGGCGCTGATCGAGTGAGGTTTTGACCAAGCAATTACAATTGAACTAAATGAATGCCTGGAAACGATTTTATGAGAGAGTTCCTATTCTTGGGGATCTGATGATGATTCGTCGTGCGACGGTTAAAGCTGCGCATGAAGCCGAACTCTCTCGAACGATGATGGCGTGTTATCTGACTGAGCGATTGATTGCCGAAGATCAAAGGTCGAATCCCGACAAACGCCTCTTGCGGAAGGCGCATCAATGTTGCTCACAAAACGGAGAAGACGGGATGATCGGAGAGATTTTGAACCGCGTGGGGACTTCGAATTGCTCGTTCTTGGAAATCGGCGTTGGGAACGGCATGGAGAATAACACCGCCTATTTGCTCGCTTTGGGATGGACCGGGTTTTGGATTGACGGATCCACGGAGTTTCTGAAAGCAGCGGATTTTTGGAATCATCAATCCCCGGGATGTGTAAAAGCGCGTCAATCCTTCGTAACAAAAGCAAATGTATCTGATGTGGTCGCGAATATGGGGGTGCCGATTGAAATTGATCTGCTGTCAGTCGATATCGATCAGAACACCTATTACATTTGGGAGTCACTTGCGCATCTCCGTCCGCGAGTAGCGGTAATTGAATATAATGCAAACATCACGCCGGAGACGGAATGGAAGGTCAGTTATTCAGATTCTCGTTGTTGGGATGGCAGTCTAAACTTTGGTGCGAGTCTCAAGGCCTTGGAGATGCTTGGTGAGCGTTTGGGGTATGCGCTGGTCGGTTGTAATATCACGGGTGTGAACGCTTTCTTCGTGAGAAATGATCTCGTGGGCGATCATTTTGAGCCGCCTTTCACGGCTGAGAATCACTTCGAGCCTCCGCGATACTCACTCGGTTTTCGAGGAGGGCATCGTTTGAACCTGCTCGATCGCATAAACACCTAGACGTATGCCTGAACTTGTGACCACAACATCAATTCCGAATATCATTCATTTTGTATTCGGTCTTTCACCAGATTTTGGGGGGAGGCCGTTCTCGTTTGTGCACTATCTGGCGGTTAAAACTGCTTACGAATGCAACCGTCCTGAGCGAATCTTCTTTCATTATTGTCACGAGCCCAAGGGCGAATGGTGGGACAAAGCGCGGCCATACTTGACTCTCGAGAGAGTTGATCCCCCCGAGGAGATTTTTGGCAACCCGCTGCTTCATTATGCTCACAAGGCAGATGTGATTCGGTTGGAGGCGCTGCTAAAACACGGCGGCATATATTTGGACATGGACGTTCTCTGCATCCGGTCGTTTGCTCCTTTGTTAAAGTTTTCAAGTGTCATGGGACGGGAACGCGAGGGAGGGTTGTGCAATGCGGTGATATTAGCGCAAAAGGACTCGGAGTTCGTGACGCGATGGCACCAATCTTATGCCACTTTCCGTTCTCGTGGTAAGGATGAGTACTGGAGTGAACATTCGGTCGAGGTTCCCTTCCAGATTTCAAAGGACTTTCCTGAAGCGATTGAGGTTGTGGGAAGACATTGCTTTTTCTGGCCCACGTATCACCAGTTTTGGATGTTGTTCGGTGTAAATTCCGAGAGAAGTTGGACCGTCCGCTTGATCGGATACATAATACAACCTGTGGTGTTTGCGCTGGTCAGGTATCGTGCATTCGGACTCCACCTTTATGAGAGCATCTGGTGGAGCCGCTATCTCGAGAAGCTGACTCCAGAAGCGGTGCGCGGAATGCGTTGCGCTTTTGGGTGGCTGTTCCGTCGGTTTTGTTGAAACTGGAGTAGTGGAAATGTTGCAGACCTTAATCGCAGTTTTTCTGAGCATCACAATTCGTGCAGTAGGTTCTCCTCGGGCTATCAGCAGTTTTCGCGGTGGAACATGAATTGGTTTGATCTGATTAAAGTGTTTCCTAGGCGGTTGCAACGGAGTCTGTGCATCCGCTTCCTCGCGAAACGTCGCGGCTGGTTCCGTCAGCGGTTTGATGCGGCACCGCTGAAACTGGCTCCCGGCATGCACATGCGCCTGTCAGCGACGGATCTGTTTCATGGCCAGATCGCGCTGATGGGGATCTACGAAGTTGAACTGACGCACTGGCTGGGTGATTTGAGCCGGATGGCGGGAGGACTCATGATCGATGTGGGGGCGAACTACGGTTACTTCTCGTTGCTCTGGTGTGCCGGCCGCCCAGACAACCGCGTGTGCGCCGTGGAAGCCTCGCCCGGGAATGTGCCACCGCTTCGTCACAACATCGCGACCAACCACCTGACCGAGCGGATTGATCTGCACGAGTGGGCTGCGAGCAACGTCGAAGGCACGGTGGATTTCGATCTCGGATCTGCGGATGAAACCGGCTGGGGTGGCGTGGTGATGCAAAAGACGGCGCAGTCAATCACTGTGCCGGCGCATCGACTCGACCACATGTTCCAGGGAGAAGACATTGAGTTGTTGAAGATCGACTGTGAAGGTGCCGACTCGCTCGTGCTGGAAGGCGCGGAGACGCTGCTTTCGTCAGGACGCATCAAGCACGTGGTGTTTGAGGAAAACTTGCCCCGACAACAGAAGTTGGGGATTGAGGAAGGTCGTGCGGTGCGGTGGCTGGAGAAGTTCGGCTATTCGTGCAGCCGTCTCGACACGGATCCATGGATCAAGAGTTATCGCGCCGAGCGGACGAAATGAGACGAAGGTCATTTTGAAAATCGCCTACTTTCTCACGCATCCCATCCAGTATCAGTCACCGCTGATCCGGGCGGTGCGTGATGCCGGGGTGGACGTGCATGTGATCTATGGGCCGATGGCGGCGGACTGGGGGGCGAGCGATCCCGAACTGGGACGGCAGGAACCATGGGACGTGCCATTGCTGGAGGGCTATCCCCACGAGTTTGTCGAGTCACCGTTTGCCTTCGGACCGGCGGGGCTGTTCTGCCTGCATCCGCGCATCAAGCGTTTGCTGCAACGCCTGCGGCCGGAGGCGGTGTGGATTCATGGCTGGGGGGATGTGTTTTCGGTGGCGGCGTGGAACGCTGCCAGGCAGCTCGGCATCCCGGTGTTGCTGCGTGGCGAGTCACATCTGAAGTGTCTCAAAGGCGGCTTCATCCGGCGCTGGTTGCATCGTCAGATCCTGACCCGCTGCTTCGGCACGGTGACGCGTTTTCTGGTCATCGGTTCGGCGAACCGCGAGTTCTACCGCTCCTATGGTGTGCCTGCGGCGAAGATCGTCGATGTGCCCTACGCGGTGGACAACGAGCGCTTTTCCCATGCAGATGCCACGCTGCCGGCGGAGATCGCCGGCTGGCGGGAGAAACTTGGCATCGGCGAGGGCGACACGGTGATCGGCTTCTTCGGCAAGCTCAAGCAGGTGAAGCGTCCCGATCTGGCGTTGCGCGGTGTGGCCCGGGCCGCCGCAGGACTGTCGCCGGAGAAACGTCCGTGGCTCCTGCTGGTGGGGGATGGTCCGTGGCGTGCGAAGATGGAGTTGCTGGCGAAGCAACTGTATCCTGCACGAACCCGCTTCCTGGGATTTCAAAACCAGTCGCGGCTGCCCGCGCTCTATCGTCTGACCGACCTGCTGTTGCTGCCGTCGGACCTCGAACCTTGGGGGCTCGTGGTGAACGAAGCCATGTGCGCCGGGCGCGCCGCGGTGGTCAGTGATCGTGTGGGTTCGGGGCCGGATCTGGTGAAGGACACCGGGCAGGTGTTTCCGGCGGGTTCGGCGACCCGGCTGGCGGAAGTCCTGCACCCCATGCTGCAAGACCGCGATTTGATCAAGGAGGCCGGACGGTGTGCCGCTCAGCGCATCGAGACCTGGTCGTTTCGTGAAGACGCGACCGGACTAAAAGCGGCGCTGCAGGAACTGCCGCCGGTGGAGGACGCAGCGGAAGTGACGCAGGTCCGGCGTGGCGTGGTGGCGGCGTATCTGGGTGTTCATCAGGTGTTTCAAATGGGCGCGGCGGCAGCCGAGGATGGCAGGCTCGAGCACTTCTACTGCTCGCTCATTCGCTTCCCGCATCGCTGGGGCGATTTGCTGGCCCGCTGGCTGTTCATTCCGTCCGCCTCCCCGCTGGGCTCCGAAGTGATGCCACCGGATCGTGTGAGCGAGACACCGCTGCCGTTGCTGGCCCAGCGCCTCGCCGAACGCTGCGTGGCGCCGCGCAGGCTGGATCCGCTTTACACAAATCGGTGGTTTGCCTCCCAAGTGGCGAGGCATCTGCCGGAACATCCGGCGGCAGGCATCTTCGTCGGTGCGGAGACCTGTGCGCTGGAACTGCTGGTGGCTGCCAAAAAGCTTGGCATGCGCTGCCTGCTCGATTGTCACGGCATTCCCACGGACTTTCTGCAGGCGGGCATCAGCCGTGCCGCGCAGGAGTTCGGACTGGAGGTGCCGCGCCTGCTGGACAGTCCGGCCATGGCCGAGCACAAACGCCTCGAGCGCGAACTGGCGGACGTGCTGGTGCTCTGCTCCGAGTTGCAGCGCCAGGTTTACCTCGAGCATGGAGTGCCGCCTGAGAAACTCCGGGTGGTGCCGTTATGGGTGGACACCGGATTCTGGCATCCGCCCGTGAAACGTGACGAACGTGCGGGCGATCGTCCGCTGCGCGTGTTGCATGCCGGAGCGGGTTCACTCGCCAAAGGGCTGCCTTACCTGCTCGCGGCGCTCGATCAGGTGCCCGCTCCCGGTGTGGAGATGACGCTCGTCGGGCCGGTGCAGCCGGACATGAAACCGTTTCTGAAAAACACCCGCTGCAAGATCCAGCGCCTTTCGTACTGCCCACGTGCCGAACTGCGTGAGCAGTATTGGAATCACGATGTGCTCGTCATGGCGTCGCTGGGTGACAGCTTTGGCTTTGTGGCCGTCGAGGCCATGGCCTGCGGACTGCCGGTCATAGTGACCGACCGCTGTGGTGCGCCCGTGCCGGATCCTGCATGGCGTGTGCCGGCGTTTTCTGCGGCGGGCATCGCCGCACGGCTGGAATATTATGCACGTGATCGTCGGCGTCTTCGCCACGATGGTCGCACGGCCAGCGACTTTGCCCGGCAGTTGACCAGTGATCGTTATCGGAAATCCATTCGTCAGATTTACGACGAACTTCAGCCCACCGGTTTACCGGCATGAATCACATCCTGCAGATCGTCCCGCGTGTGCCCCCTGCCGTCTGTGGCATTGGCGATTACGCATGGCTGCTTGGTCGTGCGTTGCACGAGGGACATGACATTCACAGCCGATTTCTGGCAGCAGGCACGACCTGGACGGCTCCGCAGGGGGACACCGAGTTTCCAGTGTCACGTCTCGAGGAACGCACGACACAGGCATTCGTCGATGCCGTGATGGCTCAAGCGGGCGAACTGGAGGCCGTGGTGCTGCACATGTCCCCCTACGGCTACCAAAAGCGTGGTGTGCCTCTGTGGCTGGCTCAAGGCTGGCGGCGTCTGTCACAGACGAACGCCGCCCCGCGCTTGATCACCATGTTTCATGAACTCTATGCTTCGGGTTCGCCGCGCACCTCGGCCTTCTGGTTGCAGCCGCTGCAGAAGCATGTGCTGCGCATGGTGGCCCGCGCATCCGACGGGCTGCGCACCAATCGCGAAGCCTATGCCGCTTGGTTGAAAACGACGTCAGGACTCAAGACGAAGGATGTCAGCGTGATGCCGGTGTTTTCGAATGTGGGAGAACCGGAAGTCACCCCTGCTTTGGAGGCGCGTCCTCCGGCGATGATTTATTTTGCTTCAGGCATTCATGGCGGCGCGGATGCCGATGCTTCCATGCGGCGGTGCTGCGAACTGGCCGGAAAACTCGGCATGAACACCTTGCATGTGCTGGGCGGAGCGGTGCCTGCTCAGACTTCCGCGCCGGTCACCGTCGTTCCGCATGGCTACCTGCCCGCGGCAGAGCTGTCTGCGCTGTTGTTGGAATGTCGCGCGGCTTTCTCGGGCTATCATCCTCTCTATCTGGCGAAGTCCGGCATTCTGGCCGGTTTTGCCGCTCATGGACTGGCGGTGATCCTCGACGCCGGCATGGATGGGCTGCCTGACCAGTTGCAGCATGGGCGGGAGTTTCTGCGTCTTGGCCGCAGTCTGTCAGAAGCAACGTCGCAACAGGTCTTGTCTGCTGTGGCAGAGGGGTTGCACAAGTGGTATGACGGTCATTCACTCCGTCGAACGGCACTGAGCTATGCCGGGCAGATTCGAAGGATTGAACGCGGCACTCACGATTCTTGAACGAACCAAGCGCAGGACTCACCCACGTCAGCATGTTTTCCTTGCTCCAGAACCTTTGGCAAACCCGTGATCGTCCGCCGGTTGGCTCTCCGGCCTGGTGGAAGGCCTGGGTGCGGCGTTGCCAGCAGGCACCGGCGCTCCTGAAGCAGGCGTGGTTTTATGCAAGGCTGGCAGCCGGTGGTGCCAGACTGGAACCATCAGTCTTCTTCTCGGATGCAGGCCTGATCGAAGGCCGCCTGGACCAGTTCAGCGCCGGACGGCAGAGCTTCATCGGCCGGGCGGAGCTGGCGGTGCATGCACCGCTGACGATCGGAAGTTTTGTCTGCATCAATGACGGGGCGAAGTTGCTGACGGCGAGTCATGACATTCGTGATCCGCAATGGCCGGCGCTCGCACGCCCCATCGTTGTGGAGGATTACGCATGGATCGCCACCAACGCGATCATTCTTCCGGGGGTCACCATTGGACGAGGTGCTGTGGTGGCGGCCGGAGCCGTGGTCAGCCGGGATGTGCCGGCGGGTGCCGTGGCCATGGGCAATCCGGCGCAGATTCGTGAAGCCCAGCGCGCCACCACGCTCGACTATTCGCCGGTGGCACATCTTGCATTG
>JAGRPD010000215.1 GCA_020439875.1 Verrucomicrobiales bacterium | reverse complement strand
GGCTCCACCTTGCGAGGAGCGTCGATTCGCACCGACGACTTGTTGGCCACTCGGTGGATCGATGCCTCTCCTTCGACGGTCGGCACATCGATCTGAACGAAGAGATTGCTCTGCTTGCCCAGCGGTGAGTTTTCGGTCGTCTTCACCGTGAAGACCACATCTTTGGTGTCCTTGTTGATTTTTACGGGCTCGACGGGCACGGTGTCGGGCATGCCGACGAGACGCGCCATGGCCTCTCCTTCGAAAGGTTTCACCACTTCCAGCTTGGCCACGACGGTGGTTTCCTGGCCTTTCTCCACGGCGACCATCGCGATCTCGGGCGCGGTGATCCACGCGGGTTCCGTCTTCACCTCACAGAACGGAGAGGCATTGTAGATCCGCCCTTTGCCACCGTCGGACTCACCCAGCACGGTGAAGTTCCATGCACCCGCCGCCACGGATCCGCTAGCGCTCAGGGTGAAGGAAACCTCATCTTTGCCCTCAGGGATGGTTCGCTCACCCAGGGTGCTGATGCCCGGGGGCTTCCACAGCATCAGCACGCGAATCGGTTTGGTGTAGCCTTCTTTGCGGGTGGCTTTCACGGTCAGTTCCATCACGCCATCGGCCACGAGAGGAGCCTTGGGCTTCAGAATCTCTAGAGAAAACGGAGCCTCATCCACCACAGCCACTGGCAGGCGATCGTGATACTCGGTGTGATACACCACCACGCCCTGGCGCACGATTTCAAACAACTGCCGTACGCCGCCCTGCACAGTGGTGGCTGGATCCGCAGGTTCCAGCTTCACGGGCACCACGGCGTGTCCATGAGGTGCATCCGCAGCCGCTTCAAACAGCAACGGCACACTGGTCAAATCCTTCGGTACGTTGGGCGTGAGCAGCTTCATCCCCGGTGGCAGGCCCTCCGCTTTGAACACAAACTCTCCCGAGACATTGCTGCGGGTCACATTCACCAGCGTGGCAAAGCGCCCCCCTTTGGGCACAGGAAAAAACTGCCGGTAGTGGCTGTCGTTCGTCGTGTAGAAGGGCGACGAAAAATACACGCTGCGAGGTGCCGACTCCACCTCGAGACGATACACGTAGTCCGGCCCACCGCGCTCCAAGTGATCCGAGATGCGCAAGAAGTAATCGCCATCGGCGGGCACGTCGAAGGTGAATTTGCTATCCAGACGGCGATCTCCGCCACCATCGTCATTGGACGCCACGCCCTTGCCTGCCGCGTCGTAGAGCGACACCACCGGATCCAGCGGAGAACCCAGAGACTGCGCCAGCCCCAGCACCTGCAGTTTTTGACCTTTTTTAAACGGCACCTTGAAGTAGTCCACGTCTCCAGGAGCCTGAATCACGCCATTGAGGGCGATGCCTCCATCGAAAGCGACCGCCGCCACCTTACTGCGATCCTCGTTGGGCTCCACCTCCAGCGCGTTGTCAAAAGCCACCACACGGAAGGGATTTCCCGATGCGGGTGCAGGCTGTGTTTTCGGGAAGATCATTTGGTCCTCTCCACCCTCCGCAGCCATCGCCACCTCTTCCTCAAAGCTCTCTCCTCCGGGCTCCACAAATTTCACTTTGGTCTTCACCCCCGCCCGCGCCCCCGCCGGATACACCACCTCGGGCCGACGAAAATCGCCCACATGCAGCCGATAACGTGAGGAGCTGCTGCCCCGGTAAGAGGATTCACGCACCAGGATGTAGTAGTCCCCATCGGCGTCGGCCACCCAGCTGCAAAAGCCATCCATTTTGTGCAAAATGGTATCATCCGACGAAGCCTTCTCAAACCGCTGGCTGTCGAGGATGGCGATGTAGGGATCAAACAACGTGTTGCCCAATCGCAGCCCCTCCACCTCTAGCGTGATGCGCTGGCCCTTTTTCAGCGGAATTTTGAAGTAGTCCACATCCTCGGTCTGCACCACTCCCTCGAGGGTCTGATTCATGCCCACCGTCTGGGCCAGCTCCAGATCGTTGTTTGGCTCTTTCTCCTCCACGTTGGGATAGTTCCCGATGAAAAACTGACGCCCGTGAGAGATGCCGGATTTCGTCACCGCGCGCAGCACATGCTTGCCCGTCGGCACGTCTGCCGCCACGGCCACCACACACTCCACCTTCCGGTCCTCCGCCTTGATGACCTTTTTCATCTCAAACCCCGGGGTATAAAACATCAACGAGTCAAAGTCCTCCAGGAACTGCCCTGTGATCGTCAACGTGAATTCCGTGCCCCGCTGCGCGCCGTTGGGCGTCAAGGAGGACACCACCGGATAGGAAGCCCAGAGCGTGGCTGGGATCAGTCCGACCAAGCCGAGGATCAGAAAGGAAAGAGAGGATTTGATGGGGTGCATGACGATGAAACAGGGAATCCGCCGGGCATGACTTTCGCCTGCGAATGCCTCCTGTTGGGAGAGCCTACGCCGAGCGGGGTGTACCTCTTTCAGAGGAGCATGCAAGAATCTCCTCCGCAATCGCTGTCGATCAGTGGCACCAAATCAACCCGTCCTCCCCACCCGCCAGGGTCCCACGCAATCGCCAAGCCAACACCACCGCCGTCACCAGCGCCAGCACCTGCTGCAAGCGGCGCAAGGCCACCGGCGAAAGCCGCATCCCCAGCCGGTGCAGCTGCCCCTGCGCCAGCCACAATAGCGGCAGAGTCCCCAGCGCGAAAGCACCCGCAAACTCCGCCCCACCCGCCATCGATCCCCGCGTCATCGCCAGGCCCAGCATGATGTAGAGCGGTCCACAAGGCAGCAGCGGCGTCGCGATCCCCAACAATCCCGCCCGGGACGCGGGCGGTAGCTTCAGAGCCCGTGTCCGCATCCATCGCATCGGCCCACTCGCCAGCACCGGCTTGGGAAAAAAGCGATCCAACCCCAAACCCACCGCAGCGAAAAACACCACCAAAGCCCAAGGCAAAATCAAAACCGCACCATGATTCAACCATTGCAGCGGCATCACCCCCACCGCCCCAGCCAGCGCACCAAGGACACTGTAAGAGAGCAACCTGCCACCGTGATACAACCCCGCATCCAACATGAAGGACTCCCCACGCCGCACCGCCCAGGCGCAGGAAAGAGGCCCGCACATCCCGACGCAGTGCACGCTGGTCACCAAGCCCGCCACAAACGCCGCTGCGGTGGTGTCCAAGGCTGGCACCTCACTGGCCTCCTTTCTCCGACTCCTCCTCCTGGCCCGCCACCGGCACCGTTGGAGGCTGATTCTTCACCGCCAGCAGATAAAACATCACCCACAGCGCGAGGAATCCCGCAAACAGCAGCACCACCGCCAGCCAGGGTCTATTGGATATAATCTTTGGCATCGAGAGGTTTGTCAGAGCGGAGTTTCATATCGGGACCCAGCATCTCCATCTTTTTGGAGCGCGACACCGCTCCGTCATGATCGAGTTCCGTCACCTTCACGTTGAAATGGAATTTCCTGTCAAAATTTGACACCGGAGCCGACATCACCAACGCCTTTTGATCTTCTGCCAGACCTTGCAACGTCAGCGTCTCATCCAGCCCCGTGACTTGCAGCCCCGGAGGCAACTCGCCTTCCAGCTCCAGTTTGTAGGAGACAGGGTCCTTGCGCTTGTTGATCACCCGCACCAGAAACTGATTTCTCACCACGTCATCCGCCAAATAATAAGGCGCACCCGGCATCCGCACCGCACTGGCACGCACCGGCTCGATCCGGCTGAAGGCAATAAAGAATGCCGTCATACCCAGCACCAAAACCACACTGTAAAGAATCGTCCGCGGGCGAATCAACCGCGTCTTACCACCATTGAGACCCTCCAACGAATCATAACGGACCAGGCCCTTCGGCCGCTTCACCTTCGCCATGATCGCATCGCACGCATCCACACAGGCCGCACAACCGATGCACTCCAGCTGCAACCCATTGCGAATGTCGATCCCCGTCGGACACACCTGCACGCAGCGGTTGCAGCTCACGCAGTCCCCCGCATTCGGGTCCGACACCTTGCCCCGCGGCTCGCCACGCTTCCGGTCGTAACCGATCACCACCGTATTGTCATCCGTCAGCGCCGACTGCAACCGCCCGTAGGGACACATGATCACGCAAAACTGCTCCCGGAACCAGCTAAAGCAGCCGTAGAGCAAAAAGGTCAGCGCCGCCACCACCCCAAACGCCACCAAGTGATCTCCCGGCGATTGGTGCATCATCCCGTAGAGACCCTTGATCGAGACAAAGTAGCTCAGGAAAATGTGCGCGATCAGCGCCGCCAGCAAAATGAAGATCCCGTGCTTCAGGACCCGCTTGAAGATCTTTGCCCCCGTCCACGGCGCATCCTCCAGCTTCCGTCTCGCAGGCGCATCTCCATCGATCCACCGTTCCACCCGCCGAAACACATGTTCCAAAAACACGGTGTACGGACAAGTCCATCCGCACCAGATCCGCCCCAGAAGGGAGGTGACAAAAAACAGCGAAAAGCCCAAACCCGCTGCAAAGAAAAACGCCACCCACAAATCCTGCGTGGCAAACGTCATCCCAAAGAAGTGAAACCTCCGCTGCGCCACATCCAAAAACACCGCCGGATAGCCTCCTACCGGGATCCATGGCAAAGCAATGTAAATCAGCAGCAGCAACCCCGCCACCAGCCGCCGCCAGCGAGTGAAAGGCCCGGCAACATCAGCCGGATGAATGTATCGGCGAGATCCATCGGCATTGATGGATCCTAGGGACGTGAGATTGAGATGAGGAGCTGCCATGGGAGGGGAGAGAAAGAAAACAGCGGACCAGACGAACTAAGGCTTACGACTTCCCGCGAAGCCGCGCCGAGCTTGGCTTTCGCCCACACGATATTGCGTCAAATCTTGCATCGCCCATCATCAGGGAGTTAGCGGCGGCCCAAACCATTGATAACACATCAAATAAACCAACACACCCGTCACCGAAACATACAGCCAGACCGGAGCCGTCCACCGCGCAATCCGGCGATGTTTGTCAAATCTTCCCCGCAACACCGGGATCACCGTCAGCAGAATCATCGGCAAATTCACCGCCGCCAGCACCACGTGACTCATCAATAGCGTGAAATACACCGGTCGCGTCCACCCCTCACCGGCGAAACGCACATGCCCCGCCTGATAGTGATAAATGAGGTAACTGGTCAAAAAACACGCCGAAATCACCAGCGCCACGCTCATCAGCCCACCATGCAGGCGCTTGCGCCCCGCCCGAATCGCCAGCAGCGCCGCCACGATGAACACCGTCGCCGCACCGTTGAGCACAGCGTTCAGAACGGGCAGGTCATTCACGCTCATCGCCCATTTTCCTTTTTCAAATCCTCTTCCCGCTCCTTCAAAACCGCCGCCAGATCCTCCTTCAACTGCTTCCTCCAATAGGCCGCCGACTCGGGATCCGCATTCACCACATCTTCCAACCGCCGCACATGCCCCTTGTGATCCACCAAAGCCACCCGCAAGTCATGCGCGTACTTGTCAAACTCACTCAACCGATCCGCTTCGGGAATGATCTGCGTGGGGCGAAAGTGCAACTTCCGCACCATCAGATCATTCACCTTTTCCGGCTGCCCATTCACAAACCACCACGGCGCATCATCCGCCACCCCCACTTGCCGAGCAAAGGCCTGCATCATCGCCGGTGTATCATCCGGATCCAACGTGAAAGACACCAAGTGAATCGCCTCATCTTTCGGCAGTTCCTCCATCAGACTTTTCAACTCCGTCACCACGCCTGAGCACCCTCGCGGGCACCGGGTGTAAACCCAAGAAACCAGCAAAACCTTGCCTCTCAACTCATTCAGCCGCACTTCGCGGCCATCCCGCTCCGTCAAGATCATGTCATCCTCCACTCGGTCGATGTAGGGCGGCCGCTCAGCATCCGAGATCGCCTTCTGCTTCAGGTAAAACAGCCAGTTGTAGGTGATCACCACAGCGAGCACCACCAGGATGATCGGGATCCAAATGGACCACGGATTGATGCGGGAAGAATTGGAATCGGTCGAACTCATCAGGGCCTCACCCTTCTCTTACGTCTCTACGGGCGCGAACGCCATGTCATTACCGTCAAAAAAAGCACCGCAGGCAGCCAAGCCAGCGTGCAGAAAAACAAACGCCGCGCCGTCGCTCGGGTCGGGTCTTGAAAAAACCTCCAAGCCAACCCACACAGCCACCCACTCAACAGCAACCCACCCGGAACAAACACCCAGGAGTAAACCAAATGCTCCCATGCCGGATACAGCATCAAAAGCACCGCCGCCACTGCGTAAGCCAAGGCATGTGTCGATGTCTTTTTCCCCGCCTCATCCTCGTTGGCCAACATCACAAACCCACCCTTCAGATACTCCTCTCGATACATCCAGTTGATCGCCAAAAAATGCGGCAGCTGCCACAGAAACAACAGCGCAAACAGATAAATCGCCCCCGGCTCCACCAGCAAGGACCAACGGAAAAACGGATCGTGTTCCCCTCGCGCTCCCGCCGCCCCCACCCATCCGATCAGCGGCGGCAGTGCCCCTGATACCGCTCCGACGAGGGTGTTGATGGCCGATTGTCGCTTCAGCGGGGTGTAAATGAATAGATACACCACCAGCGTCAGAGCCGTGATCGCCGCCGCCTCCAGATTGACCCGCAGCGTGAGATGCACCAGCGCCAGGGCGCTGAACAACCACCCAATCACAAACGCCGCCGTTGGGCTGATCCGCCCACTCGGCAAAGGCCGATCCGCCGTGCGTTCCATGCGTGAGTCAGGCTCGATCTCCATCAGCTGATTGAACACCGCCGCACCAAACGCCGCCAACGTCGCCCCCACCAACGTGTGCAACAGCTGCGCCACACTCCAATCCGGTCCCTTGCGCAACCAAAAACCCACCAAAGTCGTCACCACCACCAACACACTCAGCCGAAATTTGGTCAACGTCAGCAAATCCTGCGTCGTCAACCGCCCAGCACCCGATTTGGAAGTCGTCTCATCCATGGTCATCACTTTCAGACCGCAGAAGCGCTCGCATCCCCTTCAGGACTTGCCTCGACCAACGCACCGCTCCCGCGCCAAGTGATCACCATCAACATGAAGCTCAACGTCAGCAACGCCAACCCGTTGATCACATGAAAATTCGTCACCCAAAAACTGCTCCCCGTCTGAATCACCGCCACGCCGAGCGCCACCTGCACCAAAGGCAGCAAAATCAAAACCCACGGTAACCAGCCCACCACCGACTTCGGAGCCAGCCAACGCCGAGACCAAACGGCCACCATCAAAACCAGAAGCGCCACCACACAACCCCAAGCCTTGTGCAAAAACAGCACAAACGCATCCACCTCCGACACCGGCGGCACCCCATAACCCGCCGTCGTCAGCAAGTCATGCGCCACCAGGTGCACCCGCTGCGTATGCCGCAGCACCGCCCCCACCACCAGCTGCAAAAAGACCGCGCTAAACAGCAACGTCGTCACTCCCCGCGCCATCCGCAACCCGATGCCGGGATTTGTCCAACCACTCTCTCTCCAACCGCGAGAACTAACGATGGCGATCAACACCAACACGCAGAAAAACAGCTGCCCCAAGGTGCCATGCACGATGCCAAAAGGATCCGACATTTCCAGCACCCGCAGGCCACCCAGGGATGCCTGCACAATCACCAACATGAGAGCGAACGTCGTCATCGCCCGCGCCAGCGTCCAGCGTTGGGCCGCCCACGTCATCCCCCACCAGATCAGCCCCCACACCACAAAGGCACTACCCAGTCTCAGGTGCCCCGTTCGGATCAAAAACAAATAGCCCACTCCACTCAGCACCAAACCCACAGCCTCCACCAACCGCGGTTTCTCCTTGGTAAAGATCCAAAAATACATCGCCAGCACCAACAGGCCCACCCCAGCAGCGAGCAGCCGATGGCCGTGTTCCAATCGAAATGCCGGGATTCCCAACCAGCCCTTGGGATTGAGACTGCCAAAACTCAGCGGCCAATCCGGCACCGCCAGTCCCACATCTCGGGTCGTCACCGCCGCCCCCCACCAGACCAAAATAGCACCCACAGCCACCGTGATCAGTGTCATCACACGAAATGCTGCCCCCGGCTGTCGAACCTGCTCCATCACCTCATGATCTGAAACCCATCATTCGGGAAGGCTCCGCCATCCAGGCCGAACCTCCCGAGCCCACACATCGTACGCATGGCGCTCAAGTCTCGCGCCAGCCGTACCAGGGTGGTCATTGAGCCTTTGCTTCCGCCGTGACGGGTTTTGCCTCCTGCTTCGCCACCGAATCCGCCGCACCTTTCGACATTTCCTTGGCCCAAGCATCCCATTCGTCCGCCGAAATAACTTCCAGCTGCGCTTTCATCTGAGCGTGACCCGGCCCACAAAGCTGCCCGCAAATGATGTCCCAAGTGCCCGTCTTCGTCGGAGTAAACCACATGTGGGCTTTCACCCCCGGCGTGGCGTCTTGAGCTGAGCGCATCGGCACCAGAGCCAGGTTGTGAATCACGTCTTTGCTGGCCACGTCCACGATCACCGGACGACCGAGAGGAAGCTTCATGGTGCCGGGGTTGACGAAATCATCCTTCGCATTCGGATCCGACATGTCGCGCCCTAGCGGATTCGCCGTCGGATCCACCAATCGCGCATCCCAGATGCCCAGGTTCTTGTCATCTCCCGCATACTGGAAGTTCCACAGAAACTTCTCCCCCATGGCCCGCATTTTCACCACATCAGGCCCCGTGGGATAGGAGTCTGCCTGCCGAGACCACAACGGAAACGCGAAACCGAGCAGCAAGATCGCTTCCACAATGATCACGCCAATCTCAATCTGATGGGAAGCGGAATGACCGGCCCCTGAGTAGTGTGCCTTCGGATTCTTGTCCGACCGGAATTTGTAAAAGCAGTAAATCAGAAAGCAGCTCCAGCCGATGAACAAAATCAGCATGAACCAATGCAACAGACCCAGCATGTGGTCCAAAAGCTCGCCATGCTCGCTGGCGACGGGGGTCTGCCCAAAGGCGCGGTTGATGTCAGAAATCATGATGTGAGAAGAGGAGTTGAGGAGAAAGAGGATATTCAGGCGTTCGACTCAGCCAGCACGGCCAGCCGACGTTGCTTTTTGGCGAAACTGTAAATGGTGTAAAACAACACTCCGAAGACACCCACAAGCAGGCCTAACATGAACAAAATCGCAAAGCCCTGCGCGTCCGCCTGCGTCGGATCGTTGTTGGCAAAACAAGTGGGGCATAAAATGGGCAGCAGAGTCATGGCATTCATCGCGTTAGCCAATGATGATGGTGCGGCATTTTTTCGTCACGTACCAGACTCCGTAAATCACCAGCAACAGACTGGTCCACCCCGCAATCATTCCCAAACCCTGTGCCCCGACGCGCGCAGCGACGTCAGGAGCCATTCGTGTCCAAAGCCAAAACCCTGAATCACAGAGGATGGCGAAGAACAAGAAAACGATGTGAAAATGTTTGAGTGACATGGTCGATCCGAGGGTGACTCGTCTCGGTTAATGCTTGAGGTGATCCATCATTTCCGCGCTCTGGGAGTCAAACTTCGGATTGATCAGCGGATTCCCGTGGGTCCAATAGGTGAGCAGGAAGATGGCCAAGGCTAACACTCCGGTGAAAACCAGGACTTTGTAAATGGTGCTGCGTTCATGCGCCAAGTGCATGAAGATCAGCCCCACCAAACTGGCTTTGATGGTGGCCACGATCATGCCCACCAGGATGTTCATGCCATGAGTGGGCATCTCGACTCCAGAGAGCAACACCGTCACCACGGTGAGGATCATCAGGGCCAACAGCACCTTCTTGAAGGCTTTGACGGACTTATGGATTTCTTCAGCGCTATCAGCCATGGAATAAAGAACGTGGGGAGTTTGCGAAAAGGGAACGGACTACAGGAGGTAGAGCAGCGGGAACAGGAAGATCCAGACGAGGTCAACAAAGTGCCAAAACAGACCACCCACTTCCACGCGGTTGGCCAAATGTTCTGGATTCGTTTTCAGCATCTTCCCATTGAACAGCAGGAAGTACAGCAACACCAAAGCGCCCGCGATGACGTGCAGACCGTGAAGGCCCGTCAGGGTGAAGTAGATCGCATAAAAGGTGTTCAGCTTGGGGGTGAAGTTCGAGAAGAACTTGATGTCCTTCTTGTTCAACACCACCACCGGATGATCGTGCCCCTCACCATGACCCGCTTCGTGACCCGCAGCGGCATGCCCCTCTTCGGCTCCTGGGACCTTGGCTTCGGCGGCGTGCTCTTTTCCTTCAGGAAGTCCAGCTTGAGGGTCAGCCGATTCGATGTGCCAAAACTCCCGATGCTTCTGCAGCGTCGCACTCTTCTCTGGATTGCGTTTTGGATACTTCTTGTTGAATTCCTCCTGCGCGTGATCGCGCCGAGCCAGGAACACTTTTTTCCAGTTCTCACCAAAGTACTCCTTGTTCCAAGCCAGCGACTTTTCTTCGTCGGCCACGGCTCGGGTATCGATGCCATCGACCGTCAGGGTCATGCGATCATCGAGCAGTTTGCCCTTGGCCACCGTGCCATCACGGAAACTCAGCGTGTTGGTGGTATAACCAAAGATATCTCCAGGAGCGACCTTGAACTTCAGAGGAGCGACCGCCGTGAGTTCGACGGAGAACTGATCCTTGGCGTTCGCTTCGTGCCAAAGCTCGGAGACCGTCTGCTGATTCAGTTCGATCTCTTGACCGCCCGGGGTCTTGAACTTTGGCACCGTGCCTTCCGCGAAATTCAGCACGTAGTTTTCGACGTCCGCACCGATGGGAGATTTTTCTTTGGGGAAAGCCAAGCTCAAGCTGGTGACTTCACCAAACTCGATGTAATACCCCTTATCCAAGTGACCGGTGAGGATGGTTCCGTCCGTCAGTTTGACGGAGTAATGGTGGAACTTCTTGTTGTACTCATAGGCCTTGAGGCCCATGAAGGTCGCCGCACAGAGGACCGTGATGGTCATGTAGAGCTTGTAGGCTCCGAACTTGCGCAGCTTCAGCGAGGCCCAAGCCATGACCACGGTGAGCGAGGACAAAATCAGCACCATGGTGTTGACGAATCCCGGCCACACTTCCAGTTCATGAATGGGCCAAGGATAGTCAGCCCCCACTCGGAGGAAGATGTAGCTGGAAAAGAGGCCACCAAACAGCATCACCTCCGAGGCCAGGAACAGCCAGATGCCCACTTTGGCATTGAACAGCCCGGTGTCAGGCCGGGCAGAGACGGTGTAGGGGATTTCCATGATTGAAAAACAGCGTGAAAAAGAGAGAGATCGGGGGAGATGGAGAGAGGGCGAGATTAGGCCTGCGCAGGGGTGCTATCAGCCGCTTTGGCGGTTTCCTGAACTGGGGCGCGGGTCTCTTCTGCCCACTGAGGGGTGAAATCAGCGGCGGCACCCGGAACCGAGTACTCGTAGGGCATGCGGCGGGCGATGGGCTCAAAGGTGAAGTTGCCATGCGGAGGAGGAGTGGGCGTGGCCCATTCCATCGTGGTGGCATCCCAAGGGTTGTCGCTGTTGGTGAGTTTGCCGCCTTTGATGGAGCTGAACACGTTCCAGATGAAAGGCACCTGGGCCAGCATGAGCAGCGTGGCACCAATGGTCATGACTTCATTCAGCCACAACCAATCGGCGGAGACCTGCTCGAAGTATTTGCCACCATCGTACCAACGGCGGTGGAAGCCCGCCATGCCTTGGATGAACATCGGGGCGAACACGAGGTTCATGCCGATGAGAGAGGGCCAGAAATGCCAACGTCCCAAGGTCTCGTTCATGTAGCGACCCGTCATTTTCGGGAACCAATGATAGACCCCGGCAAACAGGGCGAAGATGGTTCC
>JAGRPD010000214.1 GCA_020439875.1 Verrucomicrobiales bacterium | reverse complement strand
ACCGTGCAATCGAAACCGTGGGTCTGGCTGAGGATCTTGGCCAGCATGGGGCAGGACTCTTCGGTGCGGTACTCTTCATCCCCGGAGACGAGCACGATTTTTTTGCCGTTGGCTTGGCCGGACTTGGGCGGGAAATGCAGCCAAGGATCCGCTGCGGAGACGGAGAGGGACAGGGCGGCGAACAGCAGGAGGGAGGTGGCGGTGGCTTTCATACAGGCAAAAATGGGGGTCTGCAGGTGGGGTGCGTAGCCTAAAACGGTGAAGCGGGGTCTTGCAATGCAAACTCCGCCATTCGTGGATCGAACCGTATAGAGGGAGCTTCGTCCTCCATCCCGGCGTTTCGTCCGCAGTGAACGGCTCAGGCGATCAGGCCGTGGGCGACTTGGCCGGAGGTCTCGGTGAGGCGGAAGTCGCGTCCGCCGTAGTTGAAACGAAGCCGGGTGTGATCCAGCCCGAGCAGGTGCAGCACGGTGGCATGCCAGTCGTGGATGTGCATGGCGTCCTCCACGGCGCGGTATCCGAGGTCGTCGGTGGCTCCGTAGGTGTGGCCACCTTTGACGCCACCACCGGCCATCCAGATGGAGAAGCCTTTGTGATTGTGATCCCGCCCGTCGATGCCCTGCATGTAGGGCGTACGGCCAAATTCACCCGCCCAGACGACAAGGGTGTCACGCAGCAGACCGCGCTGTTTGAGATCGCTCAGCAGCGCGGCGATGGGGCGATCGGTCTCGCCACAGGTTTTGGCGAGGTTTTCCTGGATGAGGGTGTGGTGATCCCAGCTCTCGGTGCTGGCGATCTCGATGAAGCGCACGCCAGCCTCCGCCAGGCGACGGGCGAGCAAGCATTGGCGGGCAAAGGCATCTTTGCCCTGCCCGATGCCGTAGAGATCGAGCGTGGCCTGCGATTCTCCCGAGAGATCCAGGGTCTCCGGCACCTGACTCTGCATGCGGAAGGCGAGTTCGAAGGCGTGCAGCATGCCATCGATCTCAGGCGCGGCGACCTGAGAGGCCTGCTGATGCTGCCCCAGCGCCCGAATGAGACGCAACTGCGCGCGCTGTTCCGCCTTGCTGAGCTGCTCGTTGGCGATGTTTTTCATCGGCGGTCCCGGCGTCTGCTGCTGCTTCAAAAAGGCGGCGTAAAGCGCGGGGATCTGGCTGCCACCCATGCGCGTGCCCTGGCAGGCGGAGGGCAAAAACGCGCTGCCGTAGTTGCGCGCGCCGCCATTGTCCGCCGGGGGATTGAGCGTGACAAAACCGGGCAGATTTTGATTTTCCGAGCCCAGTCCGTACAGCGTCCAGGCACCGAGTGAGGGCCGCACAAACTGGAAGCTGCCGGTGTGCATCTGGACGAAGGCAGGCGCGTGATTCGGCACGTCGGTGTGCATCGAATTGATGACGCAGAGGTCATCCGCATGACGGGCCAGATGCGGCATCAGCGGGCTCATCCACAGGCCAGACCGGCCACGCTGCACCAGCGGCTGCACGGCTCCCACCAGGGCGGCTCCACCAAACTGCGCCGGCGTCTGACCGGTGGCCTTTTCCAAAGTGGGCTTGTGATCCCACAAATCCACGTGAGACGGCCCGCCGCGCATGGAGAGAAAAATCACCCGCCGCGCGCGGGCCGGAAAATGCGGCCCCGGTGTGGTGGCTGAGGCAGCGTGAGCCAGCGCGGAGAAGCTGAGCCAACCCAGCCCTAGCCCCCCGCGCTGCAGGATCTGACGGCGATCGTAGGAAGGAAGGTCCATGGCGAACAAGCGATTCAATAGGTGATGCGAAACTCCGGCGCAGCGAACAAGGATTGGCAAAACTGAGCCAAGGCAGCTGTCGGTGAGCCGCTGGCGGTAGCCAGGAAATCCCGGGCCAACTCCCGCTCCGCAGCATCGGGATCCCGCTGAAAACAGAGCTGAAAAGCCTGCGTGATCTGGGCCTCACGCTGCGGAGCCTGCTGCAACAAACGCTCCGCCAGCGCCTGCGCACGGGCGGTGACGAAGGGGCTATTCATGAGGTAAAGCGCCTGCGGTGGAACATTGGTCTCATCCCGCTGACCGACCACAAGACTCGGCTCGGCAAAGTCGAACAAAGCCAGCACATCCGGCAGATTCTCCCGAAACACCGGCAGATACACGCTGCGATGCAGACTGCCATCCAGGTCCGTCGGCACGTCTTTTTGAAAGCCGAGAATGGCCACCGAATGCGTGCCCACCTCCGCCGCGAGAGACCCCGGGCGCGGCGTCCGATCCAGCTCTCCCGAGATGGCCAGCATGCTATCCCGCAGGACTTCCGCATCGACCCGACGCGGCGGCATCCGCCACAGCAAGCGATTGTCAGGATCCTTCACGAAGGCGGCTTCCCGGAAGGTGGAACTTTGCCGATAGGGCCGCGCCAGCACCAGCTCCCGGATCAGCGCCTTCACCGACCAGCCGCCGTCGATCAAACGCCGCGCCAGCAGGTCCAGCAGCTCCGGGTGACTCGGCGGCTCTCCCGTGCCACCAAAGTCATCCACCGTGCGCACCAGACCCGCGCCGAACAGATGCGTCCAAATCCGATTGGCCATGACCCGAGCCGTCAAAGGATGGCGCGGATCCGTGAGCCACTGCGCCAGCATCAGACGACCGCTGGCCTCAGCGGCAACGGCAGGTGCCGCTGGCAGGCCGAACAAAGCCGGCACACCACGCGGCTGTTCCGGCCCAGGATTTTTCAAATCTCCCCGCCCATACACCGGAGAATTCACCGGCACCGCCGCCTCCGTGACGCCCATGCACAACGCCAACGGCTGGCCCTCGTCATCGACCCGCGCCAGCGCTCCCTCCAGGCCGCCTTGGGTCCAGTAAATCCGCAATGCCTCCCGCAGCGCGTCATTGAAATCCTCCCGCGAGAGTTTGCCAGTCTGCATCGTGGCGCGCATGGCTTGGCCTTTCTCCTCCTGTGCCTTCAGCTCA
>JAGRPD010000213.1 GCA_020439875.1 Verrucomicrobiales bacterium | reverse complement strand
CGGCTTTGCACATGTCATAAACGGTGAGGGCGGCGATGCTGGCGGCGGTGAGGGCCTCCATCTCGACGCCGGTCTGGGCCACAGTGCGGGCGCGGGTGCGGATGCACAGATCCGTGCCCTCCCAGCCGAAATTCACCGCCACGGAACTGAGGGGCAGTGAGTGACACAGAGGGATGAGCCGGGCAGTGTCTTTGGCGGCCTGGATGCCAGCGATGCGGGCGACGGCGAAGACATCGCCCTTGGGCACGCCCCCCTCTTGAATCAAGGCACGCGTCTCGGGCTGGAGACGCAGCCGCGCCTCGGCTTCAGCTTCCCGAGCCACGATGGGTTTGGCGGAGACATCGACCATCGTGGCCTTGCCTTCGGCATCGAGGTGCGTGAGACGAGGCACCTCACTCACGGCTTCGATGCGGCTTCGATGCGCTGCACTTCAGCGGCCATGCGACGGCCGATTTCTTCCTGACTGGAGGTGTCAAAATGGACGTTGTCGCCGATGGAGCTTTTCAAGTCCCGCGCGTCGGCGCATCCCGCAGCGGGGACGTTTTGGGAGAGCGCCAGCAATTGCGCGTTGATTTGCGGCTGGAGTCCGCCCGGTCGCATCTCGCCGATGGTGGAGGCCACAAAAGGTAATTGAGGTGCCTTCAAATCGGCCCGTAGATCGGCGATCATTTGCGCCAGACGGGCGGCGTAAGTTTCGACCTGGCCGGGTTTGGCATCGGCCTCTCCCTGCAACCAGAGGGCGGCGCGCAAGCGGACCGGCACGTCACCCGCGTCCTTCAGGGTTTTGAGTGCGCGGCGGACGGCGTTTTCATAGAGGTCGGCCCCTTTTTCCCAGCGCTTGAGGGCGGTGCCACCGACGGCACAGGGGACTAGGGCGATGCGAGTGCCGGGCGATGCGGCAAGCAAGGTCTGAGCACAGGCCAGACCGGGGCCGACGCCGGCATTGTCATGGCCCGCAAAGGTCTGCGGATCGCCCGTGAGGTGCAGCGGATGGCGGGCGCGGTACCAGGCGTCATCCTTGAGATGCATGGCGAGGAGGCGCGGATCATTGAGGGGCTCCTCCGGCATGATTCCCCTGCCCTTCATGTTGGACTGACCGAGAAGCAGGATGACATCAATGCGCTCGACGCCCTCCGGCAGTTGATTTAGGGGCGCGGCGATGAGCGGCGGGTGATTCGGCGGCGGGGTCTGCACCTTGCCACCGGATTTGCGAGCTTTCGGCGCGGCGGCGGCGGGGACGAGGGCGGCTAGAAGCAACCCGAGAGTGGCGGTGAGGCGAAGGAACATGCCCTTCCCTTTAGCCAGATCCTCGGCCTGCCGCAAGTCGCGATGCAGGGTCCTACTCGAGCTGGATGAGCAGGTCTTTGGACTCGACGTTTTCTCCCACCTTCACCTCAATGGCGGCCACGGTGCCGTTTTTTGGAGCGGCGACGGCGGCGTACATTTTCATGGCTTCCAAGGTGAGCAAGGTGTCACCCTCCTTCACTTTCTGGCCGACGCTGACGGCGATGCTGGCCACCATGCCGGGCATCGGTGCACCGACTTGTTTCGCGTTGGCGGGATCTGCCTTGGGTCGGCTGACGACCTCTTGAGCCACTTCTTTGTCCACGACATGGGTGTGGCGCGGGTAGCCGTTGAGGTCGAAGATGGCGGTGCGCACGCCATGGGCATCGGGCTCGGTGAGGTTGAGCATGTGGACGAAGAGGGTCTTGCCCTCTTCGAGATGCACGGTGATTTCCTCTTTGTCCCGCAGGCCGTAAAAATAAGCGGGCGTGGGCAGCACGGAGACGTCTCCGTAGAGGCGGCGGAAGTCGGCAAACTTCAAGAAGACATCCGGATACATGAGGTAGCTCCAGACGTCGTCGTCGGAAGGTTTGCGGCGCAGCTTGGCCTCCAGTTCTTCCCGCACCTGAGCTAGGTCGATTTTCTCGGCGTGCTCACCGGGGCGGCCCGAGATGCGTGCGCCGTCTTTGCCGACGATGGCGGCGGCCAGGGCGTCCCACTTTTTCCGGGAGTCGGCGGCTTTGTCCTTCTCCATGCCGTAGAAAGGCTCACCGAGCCAGCCTTCGAACATGCTGGTGACGTCCTTGCTCCACTTTGATCCGGTGAGGTTGAAGATATCGGTCGGTTTGACGCCGCGGGCGACGCACTCGATGGCGAGATCTCCGACGACTTTGCTCGACGGGGTCACTTTGACGATGTCTCCACAGAGTTGGTTCACCTCGGCGTAGGCGCGGGCGATCTCGGGCCAGCGGGCGGCCATGCCCATGCCTGCGGCTTGCTCCTTGAGGTTGGTGTATTGACCACCGGGCATCTCGTGGAGGTACACCTCGGCGGTGCCGTAGGGTTCGCTGGTGTCAAAGGGCTGGTAGTAGGCGCGGACGGCAGCCCAGTAGTCGCTGAATTCCTGCAGGGCCTCGCTGTCGAGACCGGTATCGCGCTCGGTGTGGGAGAGGGCCGCAGCGATGGAGTTGAGGTTGGGCTGGCTGGTGCCGCCGGAGAGGGAGGAGATGGCGGCGTCTGCTACATCGACGCCTGCCATGGCGGCTTCGATGATGCTGGAGGCATTGAGGCCACTGGTGTCGTGCGTGTGGAAGTGGATGGGGATGCCGACTTCCTGCTTGAGGGTCTCGACCAGCTTGCGCGCGGCCAGAGGGCGGCAGAGACCCGCCATGTCCTTGATGGCAAGCATGTGGGCACCCATTTTTTCCAGCTCCTTGGCCAGGCGGACGTAATATTTGAGGTCGTACTTGTCGCGCTTGGGATCGAGGATGTCTCCGGTGTAGCAGAGGGTGCCTTCGCAGATGGACTGGGTGTGCTCCCGCACGGCCTCCATGGCCACGCGGAGATTCGGCAGGTAGTTGAGGCTGTCGAAGATGCGGAAGATGTCCATGCCGTTGTCGGCAGCGTGGCGGACGAAGCCGCGCACCACGTTGTCGGGATAGTTGCTGTAACCGACGGCGTTGGAGCCGCGGAAAAGCATCTGCAGCAGGAGGTTCGGCACGCGCTCGCGGATGTTGCGCAGGCGCTCCCAGGGATCTTCCCGGAGGAAGCGCATGGCCACGTCAAAGGTGGCACCTCCCCACATTTCAAGGGAGAAAAGATTCGGCGTGCGGCGCGCCACGGCTCCGGCGATGGCGAGCATGTCGTAGCTGCGCATGCGGGTGGCCAGCAGGGACTGGTGGGCGTCCCGCATGGTGGTGTCGGTGAGGAGGAGGGCCTTTTGCTGCGCCACCCATTCCTTGCAAAATTTCTCTGGACCCATCTCCGTCAGCAGCTGCTTGGTGCCTGCGGGCGGGGTCTGGCGATGATCGTAGGCCGGAATGGCCGGTGCGGTGAAGGGGCGCGGCGGTTTGTGACCTTTGGCAAACGGATTGCCGTTGACGATGACGTCGGAGAGGTAGTTGAGCAGCTTGGTGGCGCGATCCTTGCGCGCGGTGAATTTCAGCAGCTCGGGATGGTTGTCGATAAACCGCGTGGTGGCGTTGCCGTCGCGGAATTCTTTGTGCTGAGCGACGTTGAGGAGGAACGGGATGTTCGTCTTCACGCCGCGGATGCGGAACTCATGCAGGCAGCGGTCCATGCGATCGAGCGCCTGCTGAAAGGTGCGGCCATAGACGGTGAGCTTCACCAGCATGGAGTCGTAGTAGGGCGTGACCACGGCGTTGGTGGCCCCCAGCGCGCCATCCTGACGGACGCCGAAACCTCCGGCGCTGCGATAGGTGAGGATTTTTCCAAAGTCCGGGGTGAACCCATTTTCCGGATCCTCCGTGGTGATGCGGCACTGGATGGCGTATCCGCTTTTATCAATCCGATCCTGCGGCGGCAGGCCGAGGGGCTCTTCATGCAGCTTGTGCCCCTGGGCGATGAGGATCTGACTGCGGACGATGTCGATGCTGGTGATCTCCTCGGTGACGGTGTGTTCCACCTGGATGCGAGGGTTCATCTCGATGAAATACCACTCCCCAGTTTCGTGATCGACGAGGAACTCGACGGTGCCAGCGTGGGTGTAGCCGATCTCCCGAGCGAGACGCACCGAGGCCTGGCAGAGGGCGTCGATGATCTCCGCCCGCACGCCGTAGCTGGGGGCCTGCTCGATGACTTTTTGGTGGCGGCGCTGCACGGAGCAGTCCCGCTCATGCAGGTGCAGCACGCTGCCGTGTTTGTCAGCGAGGATTTGCACCTCGATGTGCTTGGCTTTGCCGACGAATTTTTCCAAAAACACGGCTCCATTGCCGAAGGCGCGCGCGGCCTCGGTCTGCGCCTCATCGAGCAAGCGCTCGAGGTCGGCCTCCTGGGGCACGATGCGCATGCCACGACCTCCGCCTCCGAAGGCGGCTTTGATGATCAGCGGAAAACCGATCTTGCGAGCCACTTGGAGCGCCTCTTGACGATCGGTGACGGGTTCGTCCGTGCCTTCCAAAATCGGCACTTCGAGCTTGCGCGCCACCTCCCGCGCGGCGGTTTTGTCTCCCATCCGGGTCAGGATCTCAGGAGACGGGCCGATGAAGGTGATGCCAGCAGCCGCACAGGCGCGGGAGAAATCGGGGTTCTCCGAGAGGAATCCATAGCCGGGGTGGATGGCGTCCACGCCCTTTTCCACGGCCAGCGTGACGATGCCTTCGATATCGAGATAAGCTCCGACGGGGCCTTTGTCGGGATTGAGTTCATAGGCCTCATCCGCCTTAAAGCGGTGGGTGCAGAAGCGATCTTCCCTCGCGTAAATGGCCACAGTGCGGATGCCGAGTTCCGTCGCGGCCCGCATGACGCGGATGGCGATCTCAGAACGATTGGCAACGAGCAATTTCTTGAACTTTTTCGGCTTAGCAGGGGCAGATTTGGACATGAGCGAGTACGAGGGGGTAGCATCCTCGAATGCGCGGTGGGTGAATGCAAGGTGGGAGTTCGCCTGGGGGGGAGAGAGAAGCGAGCGGAAGTAGAAAATCGGCTTGCCCTTGAAGTTGAGATTGTTATAATTTCCATAAAATATCATGCCCCGCCTTTTTCTCCTCCTCCTTCTCGGCACCGCGATGCTGGCTGGCGGCTGGATGGCCTTGCACAACGGGAATTGCACCGTCTGCCGAGATCTATGGGGGCGATTTGTCCTGCGCGAGGATGACGCCTACTCGGTGGAGCGCCTGCAGATCGACCTGATGGATCAGCTCAATCAAACGCGGGTCAGCTCCGGGCAGCCGTTGCTGCGATACGACGCCGAACTGAGCCGCTGGCTGGATCAGAGGCTGCAGGACGGTCAACCGCTGGATCGTCTCTCCGCCTGCTGTGAGGCCCTGATGAACGAGCGTCCGCGCTACCTGGACGTCACGGTGGGGTCCGCCTCCGGCACGTCGCTGCAGGCCCTGCGCAGCGGTTACGCCGGGTTTGTGGAGACACCCCACGCAGAGCCCTACACCCACATGGGTTTTGCGATGCGGGAAACGGCTGCGGGACTAGGGCGCGAGGCGGTGCTGATGCTGGTGAGGCGGTTGCGCGATTTCAAACCCGAGCTGCTGCATCAGGCGGGTGACACAGCGTTTTACGCCGAGTGTCAACACTGCCAACATGGCCACGCGCTACGGGCTCCGCCGACGGACAGCAGCTCCACGCTGGAGTGCCCCAAGTGTGGCCGCATCTACGCCGTCGTCGCCACCGACAGCGAGGGCCGATCTCACTACGTGAATGAATTTCTCACCGGCTATCAACCACCCGCCATCTACCCGCCGCGTCAAAGCCGGATCGAACAGATGTTTGCCATCTGGAGTGCCGTGCAATCGAGCTGCCTATACACCCGTGATCCAGGGGAAAAACGCCAGTCCACCGACCGCTGGCAGCTGGCGATGGAGACTCAAAACCTGGGCCAGGGAGATTGCGAAGACTCCGCCATCCTGCTCACCGACTGGTTGACGAGCCGCGGCATGGAGGCGCGCGTTGTGCTCGGAAAATATGGCGACATTGGTGGCCACGCCTGGACCGTGACGCGGGTGGATGATCGCGAATACTTGCTGGAGTCCACCTCAGCAGAGCAGCCCGACGTCAACCGTCCGCCACTGGTGTCTCGGGTGGGTGGTCGCTACATGCCGGAGGTGATGTTTGATCGCGAGTATCTCTACGTCCGCACCAATCCCCGCGCGGTGTGGGATGGTGAATACTGGTCAGAAAAAACTTGGATCAAACTCAAGCTGGGACACCCGACTCAGCTCGATGACATCCTCGCCACTCGGGATTCCTCGAATGCTCTCGGAGTGAACGCTCTCGGAGCGAATGCTCTCGGAGCGAATGCTCTCGGAGCGAATGCTCTCGGGGGCGCAGTGATCGCACCGCAGCAGCCAGCGGCGCAGGTCTCACCAGGATTGGCCCTGACTCAGCCTTTCAGCCCCCGTTCGTCTCCCTTTCTGGGATTGCTGAAGTTGAAACCATCCGACTCGACTTGGAAGCTCATGAACCCACTGCCGAATTGGCGAAATGAATCCCAACCTCCGACGTGGCAAGAAGCCTTTGGAGAAGGATCTCGCAGCAGCGCGGGACGGTGAGACGCCTCACGAATGCGTCACATGGGCCACCATGTCCGCATTGGCCCGCTCCCGCCCGACAAAGAGGCGTTTGATATCCTCCATGATGTAATAAACCGTGGGAATGAGGATGAGGGTGATGGCAGTGGCGAAGAGCACTCCGAATCCCAGCGAAACCGCCATCGGCACCAGAAACCGAGCCTGCACATCGGTCTCAAACACCATCGGCATGAGGCCCGCGAAGGTCGTGGCAGAGGTCAAGAGGATGGGACGAAATCGCCGCCCGCCCGCGTGGATGGCGGCCTCGACGAGGGATTTGCCTTCACCGCGTTCTCGATTCACGAACTCGACCATGACGAGGCTGTCATTCACCACCACCCCCGCCAGCGCCACCACGCCGCACATGGACATGATGCTGAGCACCATGCCCATCACCACGTGCCCCATGATGGCTCCGACCACGCCAAAGGGAATGACGCTCATCACAATGAGAGGCTGCAAGTAGGAACGCAGCGGGATGGCCAGCAGCACGTAGATGCCCAGGATGGCGATCAGACCTTTGGCACCCATTTCTGACACGGACTGACGCTGATCTTTCTGCTCGCCTTGGTATCCAAAGCGCACACTCGGGTAGCGCTGCTTCACCTCTGGCAGAATGTCCGCGTTGATCCGGGCCACCACCTCGTTGGCATTCACATTCGGCATGCCTTTGTCGATGTCCGCCGTCACCTTCACTGCACGGTGCCGATCCGCGCGCTGGATCGTGGAAGCCGAACGACCATACTCAAACGAAGCCGCTGCGCTGAAGGGGATCTCGGTGCCATCCGCCGCGCGAATTTTCATGTCCGCCAAATTCGCGATCGAGCGCCGCTCCGCTTCGGGATAGCGCACCATCACCTTCACCTCATCTCGACCACGTTGCAGGCGCTGCGCTTCGTCGCCGTAAAAAGCCTGCCGCACCTGGCGGGAGACATCCACCAGACGCAACCCCAGCGCTTCACCCGCAGGCAGCATCTCCAGCTTCAACTCACGTTTGCCGGGCCGGTTGTTGTCGGCAATGTCGATCACGCCTTTGATCTTGGACATCCGCTCCTTCAGCATGTCGGAGGCCGCCGTGAGTTGGGTCAGATTGCTGCCCGTGATTTCGAGATCGATGGCGTTGCCCCCGCCTGCGGCTTGGGTGCGGAAGGACAAATCCAACGCACCCGGGATGGGGCCGGTGAGTTCGCGCCAGCGCGAGGCCACTTCCATGGCGGCCACTTTGCGCTTTCCACCCGCCACGAGTTCGATCGTCACCTCACCGATGTGGCTGGCCTGGGGCTTGGTCCGCAGCTCACTGAGCCCCTGCTGGAACGGCTGCGTGCCCGCCGCAGCGAGGGTGTGACGGATGATGGGTTCCCCGTATTTTTCCACATACTCTTGCTGCAACCGCTGCGACGCCGCCTCGATTTTTCGCACGGCTTTTTCCGTGGCTTCAAAGGCCACGCCGTCCGGCATGGTCAAGCGGGAGATCACCACGTCGGCCTCCACTTCGGGGAAAAACTGGAACTTCACCCAACCCGTGGCCACCAGAGCCACCACGCTAAACAGCAAGGTGATAAAGAAACACAAGGTGACGTAGCGCCACCGCAGAGACAGACCCAGCAAAGGCTGATAAACCCCCTGGATGAAGCGCTTCAGCAGCCGGTCCACACCATCGAGCACACGATCATGCCAGCGGCGGTGCTCGCCACGTTTCGGAGCCTTCAACAGGGCGAGGTGGGACGGCAGCACAAACTTCGATTGCAGCAAGGACCACGCCAACGTCGGAATCACCACCATCGGGATATTCGGCCAGATTTTGCCACTGACACCCGAGAGGCCCAGCATCGGCGTAAAGGCCATCATCGTGGTCAGCACTCCAAACACCACCACCACGCCCACCTCCTGCGTGCCGCGAGGTGCGGCATCCTTCGGATCCTCCCCATTGACGATGCGCTCATAGACGTTCTCTCCGACCACGATGGCATCATCCACCACGATCCCCAGCACCAAGATGAACGCGAACAGGCTGATCATGTTGATCGAAACCCCCAGGCTCGGCATCATCATCACCGCACCCAAAAACGCCACCGGGATGCCGATGGAAACCAGCACCGCCAGCTGCGGACGCAGGAAAAGGGAGAGCACCAGCAGCACGAGCAAGAGACCGTTGATGGCGTTGCGCCCGAGCAAATCCAGACGCCCCTCCAGGTAGAGCGAGTCGTCTTTCCAAATCTCCAAGGTCACACCCGGCGGGAACATCTGCGCCGCCGACTCCCGCACGAAGGTCTTCGCAGCCCGCGCCACCTTCAGCGTATCCTGATCTCCGACGCGAAACACATTCAGCAAAAGAGCGCGGCGGCCATCGAAGGAACCCGACAGATCCACCTCCTCAAAGCCGTCCACGATTTGGGCGATCTCACCCAGCTTCACCACGCTGCCGTCCTCACGACTCACCACCGTGATCTCGGCAAACTCTGCCGCAGTGTAACGTTTCGCCTCGGTGCGCACCAGCACCTCCCCGCCCTCCGTTCGCACGCTGCCCGCAGGCAGATCCAGCGAGCTACCGCGCACCGCAGCCGTCACCTGATCAAAGGTCAAGCCATAGGAACGCAGCGTCTCCTCCGGCACCTCAATGGAAATCTCGTAAGGCCGATCCAGCGCGATCTCCACCTTGGTGATCGCTGGGCCGACCGGCTCCGGAGCGAGCAGCTGCATCAGTTTGGAGAAAAACCCACCCTTCTCGGATCCTTTCGCGGGCTCGTAGGCCAGCAGTTCGTCGCGCAATCGCTCCGCCATGCGCCGCAGGGTGCGCTCGTCGGTATCGGCCGAGATGGCCACACTGAGCACCTGCGCATTGAGCACCAGCTCCTCCAGCACCGGCGTCTCGGCCTCTTCGGGGAAGTTGTCGATCGCATCCACCCGCGTCTTGATGTCATCCATCACGTTGCGCACCGAGTAGCCGCTGGCCACCTCGGCATTGATCACGCCCATGCTCGGAGCGGCCGTGGAGGTCACTCGATCGATGCCCTCCACGTCCAGGATGGCCTCCTCCACCGGCACACAGACCCCGCGTTCCACCTCCTCCGGCGTGGCATTGGGAAAGGGCACCTGCACACTCACCGCATCCACTGAGGTCTCAGGAAAAATCTCTTTCTTCAGCTTTTGCCACGTCACCAATCCCATCACCACCACTGACAGCATCAGCAGATTGGCAGCGACGTGGTTGCGTGAGAACCAATAGATTGCCTTTTCCATGCTCGCGATTCCCTTCTCGGCTCGGCTTGTGATCTAGGGGGCCACCGGCACCGCCGCATCCTGGCTCTGAGGTTTCTCCACCCGCACCTCCATGCCCTCCAGCGGTGCCGTCAGCATCGTCAGGCAGACCTGATCCCCCGCTTTCAAACCCGCACCCACCAGCAGATCCGTGCCATCCCCACGCACGATTTTCACCTTCTGAAAATGCAGCTCACCGCTCTCACTCACCAGCAGCAGCGTATCGGCGTCCAAAAAGGCCGCACGCGGCACCCGGAAGACCCCCTTCAGCGCACGACCCCGCACCTCCGCACTGACGAAGAGCCCCGGTTGCAGCAGCTTCATCCCATCCTTCTCCGCTTCCACCTCCGCCACCAGCTGCACCGTCCGGCTCCCGCGATCCACCTGCCCTTCCGAGCGCACCACCCGGCCGGTCCATTGCCTTGTCTCACTGCCCGCCGTGGCCGTCAGCTTCACCTCCGTACCCGCTTTCCCGAAGTCCTCCGGCAGGAAGACCCAGTCGTCGATGCTCACCGGCAGCCGTACCTCATGCGTGCCGATCGAGTCCAACTCCGCCACGGGCGAGCCCGGAGCCAAGAAGGAACCGACCTCCGTCATCACCCGCCGCAACATGCCATCGAAGGGCACCGAGAGAGTCGTCCGCTCCAAGTCACGGCGAGATTTTTCCACCGTCCCCTCCGCTGCCTTCACCCGCGCCTCCGCACTTTCCAGCTGAGGCTTGCGCAGCGCCAGATCGGACGGTTCACCCTTGTCACCCAGTTTTTTCCAGTCACGCAGCGCCTGCTCCGCCCGCGCTCGCTCCGTCTCCAAAGCCGCCCGCGCCTCCACCAGAGCGGCCTCCGCCTGAGTCAGCGCCGCCTGATAATCCGCCGCCTCCAGCCGCACCAGCATCTCGCCCTTCGCAAAAACTTCCCCCACATCGAAACGCGCCGCCACCTCCACCACCCGCCCCGCCACCTCACTGGCTAGCGTGGTCCGACGCGCAGGCTCCACCAGTCCCTGAGTCGGCAGCTGGACCGTCAGATCCTCGGGATTCACCGTCATCACCTCCACCGTCTGCAAAAATTTCGGCTTCTCCACCACCTCCGCCTCAGGCCGAAAGCGCGACATCATCATCACAGCAAACACCCCAGCCGCCACGATGGCCGCCCCCACAACGATTGAAATCACAGTCTTCACAGTCGAATTCCGAAAAAAAGATTACGCCTCACTCCCCCGCTCCGGTACCCGCTGCATGCAGCTCAAAATCACCCCCCAAGGCCAGGTGGAGGTTGATCCGGTTCTCCAGCCGCAAACGCTGCAGCGTCACCGCCTGAGAGCGCAGCTGAATCAGCCGATTCTGCGCGCTGAACACCGTCAGCAAATCTCCCGTGCCCCCTGCAAACTCCTCCCGCGCCGCCTCATTGGCCTGCTCCGCCAGCTCCAACGCCTGCTGCAACGCCGCCTGCCGCTGCGCCAGCAAGGGATCCACCGCCAACGCCGTCTCCACCTCTCCAAACGCATCCAAAACCGTCTGCTGGAGGCTCTCCAACAGCTCCTTCTCCTTCGCGTCACGTACCTTCACCTCACCCCGCAGACGCCCGCCCGTCAGAATCGGCTGCGCCAGATTGCCGGCCAGATTCCAGACTCCAAACTGACTGTCCAACAGGTCGGCCAAATCTCCCGAGGACGTCCCGGTGCCGCCGGTCAGTGAAATCTGCGGAAACAACGCCCGCCGCGCCTCCAACAACCGCCGACCACTCGCCGCAAATCGCCGCTCCGCTGCCACCACGTCCGGACGTCGCAGCAACAACTCCGATGGCAACCCCGCCGGCGGGCGACGCGGCAGCGCCGCCAACTGCGAGGGCACCTCCATCTTCCCGCCCGGGTGCCGACCCAGCAAAACCTCCAACTGCCGCACCGTGCTCTCCAGCACCTGCTGCCGCTCCAAACGCGCTGCCCGCGCCGTGGCCACATCCGTCTCCGCTAGCCTCAGCTGCGCCGCCTGGCCCTGATCCTGGCCCCGCTCAAATCGATCCCGCACCGCATCGGCCGTATCTTGAAAAAGCGTCTCCGCCTCCTGCGCCAGATCCACCTGACGCCGCGCCTCCACCGCCACAAACCACGTCCGCGCCACCTGCGCCGCCAGCGCCGCGCGCTGCTCCGGTCGCATCGGCCGCAGCGCATCGAGGTCCTCCCACGCCGCGTCTTCCCCCGCGATCCGATCGAGCTGATTGAGCGTCTTCACCACCCGCGGCAACCGCGGCCGCCCGCCCTTGCCCCGCAACGGCTTGATGGCACGCACCGCCTGCTCCAGTTGCCGCGTGTTCCACTCCTCCGCGAGCGCCTGAAGCAGCAGCCGCCGCTGGATCTCATCACCGTATGGCAGCACGAGCCGCAGATGGGTCAGCGTCAGATGCGTCGCCGGCAGCTCGGGGATCCGTTGCACCAGCTCATACACCCCGATCGCTTGATGCAGCGTCGTCAGGCTGAATGGCACCCGCGGATGCGCCGCGAGCGCGCGCAGGCTCGGGCAGTCCTTGCGCCGCGCCCGCAGCCGGCTCAGATCGCCGCCGTACACGCTCTCGGCCAGCGTGCCACCGATGGCGACCGCGAGCCCGATGCCGCTGCGGCGCTT